>JANNOC010000117.1:0-6457 GCA_031398865.1 Gemmatimonadota bacterium
TCACACGCGCCCATGGTGGTGCAGAGCACGAGCGCCGCCGCGCGCCGACAGCGACGCCGCACCATACCGGTCACGCGTAGTACTCGAGGCCCAGGTGCGTGATCTGCTCCTCGCCCATCAGATGCCGCAACGTATTCTTGAGCTTCGTCTGCTGGATGAAGAGATCATGCTCGGGCTGCAGACCCGGCGCCGTCATCGGACTCTTGTAGTAGAACGACAGCCACTCCTGGATGCCCTTCATGCCGGCGCGTTGCGCGAAGTCCGAGAACAGCGCGAGATCCAGCACGATCGGCGCCGCGAGAATGGAATCGCGGCACAGAAAATTGATCTTGATCTGCATCGGATAGCCCATCCATCCCACGATGTCGATGTTGTCCCAGCCTTCCTTGTTGTCACCGCGCGGCGGGTAGTAGTTGATGCGCACGACGTGCGTAAAATCCTTGTACAGCACCGGATACAGCTCCGGTTGCAGAATCGTGTGCAGCACGCTGAGTTTCGACTCTTCCTTCGTCTTGAAAGACGCGGGATCGTCCAGCACTTCGCCGTCACGATTGCCAAGAATGTTGGTCGAGTACCAGCCCGCGAGGCCGAGCATGCGCGCCTTGAGCCCCGGCGCGATCACCGTCTTCATCCAGGTTTGCCCGGTCTTGAAATCCTTGCCGGACAGCGGAACGCCCTTCTCCTGTGCCAGCTGCAGCAGGCAAGGCATATCCACCGTGAGATTCGGCGCGCCGTTCGCGAAGGGGACGCCTTCCATGATCGCCGCATAGGCGTACAGCATGGAGGGCGCGATCGCCTCGTCATTGCGCTCCATCGCCCGCTCGAACTGCTCCAGCGTTGCGTGCTGCGGTCCCGGCTTGATGAAGATTTCGGTGGACGCGCACCACACCATGACGATGCGATCGCACTTGTGACGCGCCTTGAACTCACGGATGTCCTGTCGCAGCTGCTCGGCGAGATCGCGCTTGGTCTTTCCCTTCTTCACGTTGTCGCCGTGGTTGCGCGTCACGTACCGGTTCTCGAACACCGCGGGCATCGGCTTGATGCTCTTGAGAAAATCCGCGACGGGAAGGAGATCGCGTTCCTCCAGCACGCCCGCCTTCTTCGCGGCGGTGTACGCATCATCCGGAATCGGATCCCACGCGCCGAAAACAATGTCGTTCAGATCAGCGAGCGGCACAAAATCCTTGATGAGCGGTGCGCGATTCTCGGTGCGCTTGCCGAGCCGGATGGTCGCCATCTGCGTCAGCGATCCGATCGGCTGGGAATGTCCGCGACGGATGCTCTCCACGCCGGCCATGAATGTGGTGGCGACGGCGCCGAGCCCGGGTGTCAGAATGCCGAGACGGCCGGTGGCCGGCCGCACGGTGGGGCGTTGCGCGGTGGAAGATTTAACCTGCACGGGGCCTATTCTCCTTTCAGTATGGAGCGTGCCGCACGGGCGGTAAATGCCGTGGGAACGCCGGTCGCGTCGGGCGCGCGGTCGGGATCGGACGCGGTGGGCAGCGTCACCCGATAGACATACACGATACGCTGGACCGCCGTGATCCACGCGGTGACGCACAACAATACAATAATTGCGATCAGGACCCAGCCGTTCAACGTCAGCCCGAAGAATGCCTGAGGCGCCGACAGCAGCACGACGCGTTCCGGCCGCTGCAGCAATCCCACCTTCGCGTCAATTCCGAGCGCCTCGGCGCGGGCCCGCGTGTAGGACGTGAGGAAAGTACCGATGATGCCGAACAGGATCACGCCCACCATTGGCGTGGCCGCAAAGTCGGCGATCTGGTGGTGCACATCGTTTCGCGCAAAGAAGACCGCAAGTCCGCCCAGCACCGCGCCGTCCGCAATGCGATCCAGCGTCGAATCGTAGAACGCGCCGAACACGGTTGACCGCCCGGTCCGTCGCGCGACCGTCCCGTCGAGAACGTCGAAGATGGCGGTAATTCCGAGAAACCAGCCGGCCGTGCGAATATGGCCCGTCGCGTAGATCACGCCGGCCGCGACCGAGCACAACGTGCCCACCGTGGTGATCGCATTCGGACTCACGCGCTGTCGCACGAGAAAGTCCGCGACAGGCTCGATGATGCGCAGATAACCGCGAATGATGCTCTGCCACAAACTCTTCATTCAGCCTGGGCCGGCGACACGTGCAAGGGCGCGCCCCGTCGGGGCGAATGTAGAAAAAAGGGCCGGAGCATTTCGCTCCGGCCCGGAAAAGTACGTGTGCCGCGAAGTTGAAGCAACCGCCTCAGGGCACTTGCCACATGTACGTCCCGCTGAGCGTCACGTTCTCTTTCGTGTACGTCCGCGACCCGTCGATCGTCGCCGCCTTCAGCGTGACCACTGCGCCCGCCGGCACCCCCTGCACCGCGATCTGCTCGCGACTGTTGGCCGATACCTGCTTCTGGAACACGTCCTGTCCACCCGACACAACGGAAATGTTCACAGCCTGATTGGCGTTGTTCGTCACATGGATCGAAGCGCCGCCCGACATGTCATCCGTTCCCGTTCGCACGTTGACCTGACGGCCGCCACATGCCGTCAAGACGACCATCATCAGCACGCCAACAAAAGCTCTCATGTGTCACTCCTCGATAGGATGTCCGGTATCAAGCTGGCCCACGTCGCATGGCGGTTGCAAGAGGCATGCTTACCGCGCCGTGCTCTACCGGTACAGCAGAAAACGTCTGGTCTGCCGCTCAAAGGCGAGGACGTCGGGAAGGGAGCGGTCGATCACCGCATCGGGATCGTCGCCACGAAGGAGCGCCTCCCTGGCCGCGGGATCGCCGAACCGCAGATCGAACGAGCGCGCGTTCAGCCGCAACGAATCGCCCGCGGTGCGCGCAACGGCCCACAGAATCGCCGCGCCGAGCCGGCCGACGTGCACTCGCTCGCGGTCGCGCACGATGATGCGCACGCCAGGAATTCGCTGGTCGCCGTATTTCCGGTCCCCAGGTTCGCGCGGAGTAAAGTGCCCGGCTTCGAATTGCACACCGCGCAGCTCACGATCGTTGAGCAGTCGCGCCGTCGCACTCGCGTCGAGCCAGGGAGCGCCGAATTGCTGGAAGGACTCCGCCGTGCCGCGTCCCACCGACAGGTTCGACCCCTCGAACGGCACGAGCGCCGGATACACGAGTGCACTCGAGAGGGACGGCAGGTTCGGTGACGGCCGGACCCATGGCAGCCCCGTCTGATCGAACCACATCGCCCGACGCCAGCCACTCATCGGAACGACGTGCAGCTCGGCGCCAATCCCAAGCGTCTCGTTGTAGAAGCGCGCCATCTCCCCCATGGTCATCCCATGCCGCAGAGGAAAGGGATGCAGCGCGTAAGCAAGGCCCCGGCGCGCGGCAGTGGGATCATCGGCATTGGCAAGCGCGGCAAGCAGCATCGGTCCGTCACGTCGGCTCCCGCCGAGCGGTGCAGGGCGATCGAGCACGACAAAGGGAATCCGATTGCGCTTCGCGGCGCGGAGCGAATACACAAGGTTGCCGACATACGTCCATGTGCGCGTGCCAATGTCCTGCAGATCGAAAACCAGGACATCGATACCGCGCAGCGTGCTGTCGGGCGGGCCCACGGTGCCCGCGCCGTACAGCGAATGGATGGGGACGCCCGTGTTCGAGTCAACACCGCTGGCGACGTGCTCGCGATCTTCGGTGCCACGAATGCCGTGTTCCGGAGAAAAGAGCGCAACCAGCTTGACGCCAGCCCTGCTCGCGCGCTCGTCCCGTGCCAGGAGATCGATGTCCGATGTCCCCCGCCCGTCCACGCCGGTCTGGTTGGTGAGCAGTCCGACGCGCTTCCCGCGAATGAGGTGGAGACTGTCGTCCAGCAGCACGGCGATCCCCGGACGCACGCGTTCTGGCGCGACGGCACGCCGGCCAGCGGGAACGCACGCCCCCGACAGGGCGACGAGAGCGACGGCCAACGAGACGGCTCGGGTGCGAAATCGCGGCATGAAGATGTCTGGCTCAGTGAGTGGCAGTACGCGGAGGGCGCCGTGGTGCAGCGAGCACAACATGATACCCGTGCGCGGTGCATGCGAGCCCGCCTCGGCCGAGTCGGGCAAGGCGCTGCAGCAGCTAACCGGCGCGATCGCCTCGACAAGAGGGGGCACCGTTGGCCACTGTTCACCGCGCGTGGTCGCCACATCGCGTTCCGCGCGTGTTGCTGGGTGCTGTATCGGTCCGCGCGCCTGTTCCAGGAGAACATCGATTCGTACCCGGCCTGCCTTCGTGGCGATCGCTCTCGTGCATGGCTCGCTCGCGTGCGCGCATGTGCCGCCGCCGTCGCCGGATCCGCCGCGCGCCATCCGCGACGTCATCACACGCACTGCGGACTCGATTGCTTCCTCGGTCGAGCCGGGCAGCGTTCGGCCACCCTCGCAGGACGCCCGCGCGGCATTGCAGGATGCGGCCGCGCGACGGTGGGTCGCGGCCGCGATCGAGCCCCTGTCCGTCCGCGCGCGCGTTGCCCAGCTCGTCGTTGCTCCGCTACGTGGCGCGCTCGACGGCAGCGGTGAGCACGCTGGGAGCATTCTCGTCGCTCCGGAGGACGCGCGTCGCGTCGCGACCACGCTGTCCACGTTGCAGAGGGATAACGGAGTTCCGACTCTTGCGATCGCGAACGGTGATCCGACGGCGGGCGTGCCACTGCTCGCTGGTGTCCCGCAATTCCCGACACTGCTGGGCCTCGCCGCCGTGGACGACACGACGGCGAGCTGTGATGCGGGTCGCGCACTCGCCGGTACCGCGCGCGATCACGGCGTGCACGGCGCAATCGCGCGGGATCATGGGTTGCCGGCGACACCGATGCCGAACGCATCGGCGGCGGGGATCGACACGGCGGCGGCGACCGAACGCGAGCGCGCGTTGAGTCGTGTGCTGCGGCCGCTCACCAGTTGCGCCATGCAGGAAGGCTTCGCGCTCCTGCGCGAGACGGAGACGTCCGCCGTTCACCCGGACATGTCGCTCACGCCACGGCTGATGCAGCTGGACGCACCCGCTGGGCAACCGCCGGGCGCCCTGATCGCGGCGCTGGCGACGGGTCATGGAATGGTCATCGTGCGGAATCACATCGGTGCGAACATCGACTCGGCGGTCGCCGCCATCGCCGACGGGCGCCTCTCTCAGACTCGAATCGACGCGATGGTGGAGCGCGTGTTGTATCACAAGGCCCGGTTGGGCCTGACACTCGCGATGCCACGCGCTGACGCGCGGAGTGCGGCGGCACGTCTCGCGGCGGCGGACTCACTCGCGGGATCCCTGGCACAGCGCTCGATCGTGCTGGCGCGTGACCGGCATTTGCTCGCGGCACGCCCTCTGGATGACGCGTCACTCCAGGACGTTCGCGTCATCGTATATCTGCATGACAAGGCGCGCCCTGCATCGGCGAGTCTGCCGGGGCGGGTATTCGTCAAGGAGCTGCGCCGCCTGTCGGGGGAGGGGCGCGGCCGCTCGCAGGTGGTTCGCGCGCAGTTTGTTACAGCGCGCACCTCCGCGGCCGCGTTGCGCAGCATGACCATGCTCGCCAAGGAGGCGGATCTCGTGATTCTTGCGAGCTTCTTCCCGCCGTTCCGCGAACGCGACACAACAGACTTTCCCTCGACGGTCGAGGAGATGCAGCGGGAGATCATTGCCCGTCAGCGGCACACCATGACCGTCGTGTTCGGCGAGCCCGATTCCCTGTCCGCCCTTCCGCTCGCCGGGACAATTGTCGTCGGCTGGAGTCCGTACACCCCATGGAGCGAACGCGCCGCTGCTCGCGTCGTGGCCGGGGTCGAGATGCCCCGTGCCTCGATGCCTGTGTCATTCGCGGGTAACCTGCACACGGGCGAGCGAGCGCTCTTCGCCCGATTTGTGCCGCGCGACGGTTTTGCCAGCTCGCGCCGCCTGCGGCGAACCGTCACACCCGCGATGCTGCGGGCGCTGCGCGACACTGTGCGACGCGTTCTCGACGGGGCGCTGGCCGACAACGCGTTTCCTGGCGCGTTCGCGGTCGTGGGAACTCGACGCACGCTCCTCGCGCGATATGGCGCGGGACATCTCGATTGGGGAGAGCGCTCACGCCCGACCGGCACGACGCTGTGGGATCTGGCGTCGCTGACCAAGGTGGTCGGGACGACCTCGGGGATCGCCCGTCTCGTCGGCCAGGGTCGTATCGCGTTGGATGACCCCGTGCAGCGGCATCTCCCGGACTGGACGGGAGCGGGCAAGGACGCGATCTCTATTCGGCATCTGCTGACCCACTCGAGCGGACTGCCGGCCTGGAGCGCGCTGTATCGCGATGCCACAACCCGCGAAGAAGCGTTGGCTCTCGTCTACGCGACGCCGCTCGACACGGTGCCTAACGTTCGCATGGTCTACAGTGACCTGGGAGCGATTTTGCTGGGTGAGATTGTCGAGCGCGTCTCCGGTGAATCGCTGGACCAGTATCTCACGCGCCATGTGTT
>JANNOC010000132.1:0-5398 GCA_031398865.1 Gemmatimonadota bacterium
CGGTCGCGGCCTCGAGGGTGGGGCTGTGCTCGAACTCGCGCACAAACGCCCGCGCTGCGTCGGCCAGCCGGCGGAACTCGCGCCACTTGCGTGCCATGATCGCCCAACTGATCAGCGAGAGCACCAATAACAGCACGAGCACGGCCTGTGACACCAGCCCTGCCCCCGTGACCATCTCCCACGCCGACGTCGGGACTGTGCCTTGGATCTGGGCGAGGGCGCTCGGCATCAGGCGGGCTGTTGCACGCGCTCGGCGAACCAGCGGTAGGTGGTCTCGAGGCCGTCGGCGAGCGCCATAGTGGGATGCCAGCCCAGCTCGCGTCCGATCTTGTCAATGCTCACCACCGATCGTTGCTGTTCGCCCAGCCGCGCTGGCGCAAGGACGATCGGCAGCTTGGATCCCGCGGCGCGCAGCAGATGTCCGGCAAGCTCCAGCACCGACGTCGACACACCGGTTCCAACGTTGAACGCCCGCGCATCCAGCTGCGCGGCTCGAGGAATCGGCCGCTCGGCCGCCAACACATTCGCTCGGGCCACATCGCCGACGAACACATAGTCGCGCGTCTGCTCCCCGTCGCCGAACACCGTGAGAGGCTTTCGCGCGAGAATGCGATTGCAGAAGATCGCGACGACGCCCGCTTCGCCGTGCGGATCCTGCCGCGGCCCGTACACGTTGGCGTAGCGCAGCACCACCGTGTCGATGCCGTGGACCCGACCATAATAGGCCAGATAGTACTCGGCACTGAGCTTCGCGATGCCGTAGGGCGCCTCGGGATCCTTGGGCATCGTCTCCACGTTCGGCGGCGTCACGAAATCGCCGTACAGGGCGCCGCCCGTCGAGGAGAACAGGATCCGGGTCGGCAGGCCACTCGCGCGCACGGCCTCCGCCAGATTCAGCGTCCCGCCGATATTGATCATCGCATCGGCGACCGGATCGGCAACGCTCTTGCGGACATCGATCTGCGCCGCCAGATGCGAGATGACGTCGAAGCGGCCCTCACGAATGATTGCCGCCGCATCGGTGGAGCGCAGATCGACATCGTGGAACGTCGCGCCCTTGGGAATGTTCTCGCGCTTTCCCGAGGACAGGTCGTCAATGATCGTCACGTCGTAGCCGCCCGCGAGATACCGATCAGCGACGTGCGACCCAATGAAGCCGGCGCCGCCCGTCACCAGCGCTCGTCTAGTCATGCCCTGCGTCTCCGTCATGGGGTGTCGAGGCCGGACTCACATCGGCGTCGAGGCCGAAAAGGTAACGCGTGGCATCCACGATGCCGAGTCCGCGACCGTTCGCGGCGGCGGCCCGCAGCCGCACCGACGGCTCGTGCAGGAACTTGTTCATGAGCGCGCGGGAGAAGTGCTCGATGGCCTCACGCTCAGCGGGAGGCAGGTGTCCGAGCCGCCGCATGGCGTGAGACAGCTCCTCCTGGCGCACGCGATCCATCGTGGCGCGAAAATGCGTGAGCACCGGAACGGCGGCGAGCCCCGCGAGCCACTGCCAGTATTTCTCCACCTCGTCAGCGATCACGTCTTCGGCGGGCAACAGCTCCGAATGACGCCGCTCGAGGTTGGACGCGACCACCCCGCGCAAATCGTCGAGGTCGTACAGGAAGACATTGTCGAGCCGCCCCACACGCGCATCGACGTCGCGCGGTAGTGCGATGTCCAGAATGCACAGCGGCCGGTCCCCTCGCGCTGCGAGCGCGGTCGCGACACGCTCCGGCGTCACCACGGGATGCGGCGCTGCCGTCGAGCAGAGCAGCACATCGGTTTCCGGAAGCGCGTCCCAGCAGGCGTCATACGGCACCGCGGTAGCGCCGTGCCGGTGCGCCATTTCCGACGCGCGCGCGAAGGTACGGTTCGCGACCACGGCAGTACGCACCCCTTCCTTCATGAGACACACCAGTGCCAGCTCGGCCATCTCCCCCGCACCGAGAATCATGGCGCGACGGCCGTGTAGCGAGCCGAAGATTTTCTTCGCCAGCTGCACGGCCGCGGAGCTGACCGAGGCCGCGCCGCGTCCGACCCCCGTCTCGGTGCGCACGCGCGACCCCACGAGCAACGCCGTCTGAAAAAGGCGATTGAGCACCGGACCCGCGTGCGGGCGACACAGCTCCCAGGCGTCCCGCACCTGACCGAGAATCTGCGCTTCGCCGAGGATCATCGAGTCCATTCCCGACGCCACACGAAAGAGATGCGCGACGGCCTCGCGATCGCGACGCACATACGTATGCGCGTGCACGTCATGCGAGGCATCGAGTCGCGCGCCCAGTATAGCGCGCACGCGCTCCGCCGCGTTCACGCCACCCGCGCCGGCGGCGTCTCCCTCCACCAGATAGACCTCCGTGCGATTGCAGGTGGAGAGCAGAACGGATTCGCGCGCTCCCGCATCCCCGCGCACGGCGTCGAGCGCGGTCGGCGTCTCCAATGCAGTGTACGCCAATCGCTCGCGAATCTCGATCGGCGCCACGCGGTGGCTGCTGCCCACGACGATCAGCGCCACGTCGCCAGCCTCCGCTGCAGGGAGCCGCTTTCGACTGTCTCGCAAAAGTCGTCTCCCACAAGCGACTCCATCGTCGTCCGCCACGCGCCGCGGCCCTGCTCAGCCAACACCTGCCGGCGCAACGCGCCGACCGCGTCGAGAGCCCGCCCGTATCGCTCGTCGATGCGCGCAGCGACCAGGTCGCGAATGCGCATCGACGCAGCTGGTACGCCGCCGGTCGTGACGCCGATCACGACCGGGCCTACACGATGCGCCGCGGCGAAAGCACAATTTCCCTCGTCAGGCATGTCCACCACGTTCGCAAGACGACCCTGTGCGCGCGCGTCACGCGCGACCCGTGCGTTGGTGTCGCGATCATCAGTCGCGGCGACCACCAGCGTCGCATCGCCGATATCGTTCGCGACGTATTCCCGCTCGAGCAGCGTGAGCGCCGGGGCGCTGCCCGCCGAGCGCAGCGCCGCGGAGATCGCCGGCGCCACTACGCGGACCAAAGCGCCTGCGTCCAGCAGCGCGCGAGCACGGCGGGTCGCGACAACTCCCCCACCCACAACGAGCACGCAAAGCGACATCCCGTCCAGCACCACGGGAATTCCACTCACAGAAACATTCCCGCGTGTGATCCGGCGGCGCGCATCGCGACGTACAGCACCACCACGGCCGCGAAGCCGACGCTGGATGCAATCGCGGCACGGCGCGCCCGCCATCCGCCCAGCAACCGCCCGAGCGCTATCGCGCTGGCGCACAGCCATGCGGCAACGGCCCACACGATCTTCCCGCCGGTGGCGGGCTCATACGTCATGGAATAGGTCGCCGCCAGCACCACCCCGAGCGTCAGCGCGATCCATCCGGCGAGTGTCGCGACATGGTTCACGCGGTCGAGCGTCTCCAGCGGGGGAAAGAACCGGAAGATCGCGCCGAAGCGTCGCGACTTGAGCTCGCGCCGCTCGATCAGATACATCGCCCCCGCGGCAGCCGCCGTCGCGAGCGCGCCGATTCCCGCGAAGCCCAGCGCGATGTGCGACACCAACCATACGCCCTCTACCCCCTGCGGCTCGAGCAGGGGATGCAGGCCCATGATGTTGGCAATCGTTGCGGCGACTGCGGCGAATGGTGCGGCCACGAGCGTAAGCGTGACTTCGCGCGCGAACACTTCCGTCAGCAGTAGTGTCACCGCCAGCACGATAGCCGCGAATGACAGCGCCGGACCCAGGCCCGTCAGCGGCGCCTGGTGCGCCTGCCGCGCCACCGAGGCGAGGGCCGCGGCATGGGAGACGATGCCCCCGGCCAGCAACGCCACCACACCCCGCACCGGCGCGCTCACCGGACGCACAAACGGCGTCGCGGCGAGGGCCGCGGCGCCGATGTAAAGCGAAATGGCGATGAAGTGGGCGATCGCGATCATCGCCGGGGAATGTAACCCGACGGAAGCGTCAGGGCATCTCGCTGCTCAGGTCGTCCCGGGTCCCGGTCGCTGCGTCGGTCCGGGCGGCCGCGCCCCACGGTGCTCAGCCAGCGCCACGCCGCGGCTCGGAAGGAGAATCGCACCGAGATATCGACGCCAGCGGTTCACGCTCATGACGTCCCGGCGCGGAGCGGCCGTCACTCCGGCGGGAAATCGACCCTGCGCGTGGAGTCGGTGCCGATCCCATGGCCGAATATCCCCGTGCGCGCTGCGCCACGGCTGGATGGCGGCACGCCACATTCTGCGGTCGACCGACACGGACGGGCATGCGCGATCGGTCGGAAGGGCATGGACGGCGAAATGTCGCTCCAGGATCGCCAACACCCATTCGGGCAGGCGTGGTCGCAACTGGTCAAGCATGCGGTCGGGCACGTCGAGACCGCCAAGGTCGCGGGCCAGTCGCAGCGTCCAGTAGCAGCAGGACCGCACCGTGCGCTCCTGCGCCGCCGCGAACGCACCGTCGGCGCCCAGCGGTCCGTTCATCAGCGCGTCGAGATCACGAAAGGTGCGCCACGCGCCGGCGTGCAGCGAGTGCGACCAAGCGTAATGCACGCACGCGTGCAGGAACTGATGCCGGGCGGCGGGCACCCGGGCAGTCGCGCCCCCGCGCACCTGGACTTCGACGCTCTCGCGCCATACGTCATCGGGAGTGAAGCGAAACGGATTGCCGTGAAAGAAGAGCGCCGTATGCAGCTCGAGACTGAGTCCTGTTCTGCCGCGATCGTCGAGCGGGGGCAGATGCTGATGGCCCTTGTAGAACTCGTCCAGCCCAGGCTCTCGATTCCACTCCCAGCCGGCGCCCAGGAGTTGCACGCGCGCTGCCTCCGCGTGCTCGGGCCGCACCAGCAGGTCAATGTCCGCCATCGGCCGTGCTGAAAATGACGGATAGGCGGTATAGGCCACCGCGGCCCCCTTCAGCAGCACCGTCTCGATCCCGGCTCGCGAGAGCACGTCGAGCGAGACGGCGAGGCGCTCCTCGAGGTATTGCAGACGAAACTCCGCCACCTGCGCGACCTGCTGGAAACGCTGCGCGGTCGTGCCGCGCAGGCGCGCAGGAGCCACGTCGGCGATTACCGGCCACACGATGGCAGCGGCGTTCTGGTCCTGGGCAAGCTCCAGGAACCGGTCCCAGTCGACGTGCTGCGCGAGGGAGAGAAGTTCCTCTCTCGCCGGCGCTCTGCGAGACAGTCGCAGGAGCAGTCGGGCCTCCGGCGTCACCGGCAGAAACCGCGCAGTATTCATGTGCGCGACGCACATTGCACGGGGGGTGCCACGATCGGCGCTGACCGCCTGTTGGTCGGCGCCGATCGTGAATGGCCCCGCCAACGTCCCTAGGAGATCGGTCGGGTAGCCCCTACGGCATCTTGGCCGTAACGCGCGCCGACGCGCCTGCCTTCACCGCCGGCTGCTCGTGCCCGATGATGATCGCGGTT
>JANNOC010000646.1:0-3800 GCA_031398865.1 Gemmatimonadota bacterium
GCTCGGCTACTGGGTCATCATGACAGCGCTTCCCGTTCCGGATCACGGCTACCCGGGAGCGCTCGTGCTGCATCAGCCGGGAATGACGATGGCCGCCTGGTTCGACCGACTCCTGCTCGACGGACACCTCTGGGCGGCGACACGCACATGGGACCCCGAAGGAGTGCTCTCGACCATTCCCGCCATCGGCACGGCAATGCTCGGAATTCTCGCGGGACAGGGGCTCGCGAGCAGTCGCCCGTTGGTGGCGCGCATCGCGGCCATGTTTGCCGCGGCCACGTTATGCGCGGTCGCCGGCGCGATGTGGGGATGGGTGTTCCCCATCAACAAGGGACTCTGGACCAGCTCCTACGTGCTCTTCACCGCGGGACTCGCGGGCATCACGCTGGCAACCTGCATGTGGCTCATCGATGAGCATCGTGTGACGTGGTGGACCCGTCCGTTCGTCATTTATGGCGTCAACCCGCTGCTCGCGTTTCTCGGCTCCGGGATAATGGCGCGCCTCATCTACTCGATCATCAAGGTGGAGTACGAGGGACAACCGATTGCACTGCAGTCCGCGATATACCGGTTCGCCTTTGCGTCCTGGCTCGCGCCACGCAACGCCTCGCTTCTTTTTGCCATTGCCTTCGTGGGCGTGTGGCTCGGCATCCTCACGTTGCTGCACCGCCGACACATCATGCTCAAGGTGTGACGCCCGTCACGCAGCCGGGCCGTGCACGGGGTGTGCCCCGGCGCGAGCCCCGGGTGGAACGCGAGTTGCCCTTTCACACCCCATGCAGCCGGATTCCACGTTGATGAGGCGCGCTACGGCGCGCCGTTTCTTCCTTCTGGTGCTTGCCGTCTCGGCCGCCGCTCCCGCGGATGCGGGTGCCGCGGCCGTGCTCACGCTCGGGCATGTATCGGGACAGCTTGCCGCGGTCGTTGAGACCGCGGTGGATCCTCAGCAGCGCACGCGTCGGTCTCGCCGTCGCGCACGCCGTGTCGCGCCTCCGCTCCCCGCCCTGCGGCACACGACGCCCATGTCCGCCGACGCGCTCGCGAGTGACATGCGCACAATGCTCGGAGCGCGCGTGCGCGGCGGCGAGTGGGGGGTGCTGGTCGTCTCCCTGACCCGCGGCGATACCCTGTACGCGGTGAACGCCGATCAGCACTTCACGCCAGCGTCCACGATGAAGCTGTTCACGGCCGCGCTGGCATTCGACCAGCTGGGCCCTTCGCATCAGTTCAGTACGGACGTTCTGCGCGACGGCGCATTGGACGCCAATGGCGTGGTGCAGGGAAATCTCGTGATCCGCGGTGACGGCGACCCGGCGCTCTCGAATCGCTTTCTGCGTGGGACGCCAGACGCACCGATGGATCTGCTCGCGCGTTTCATCGCCGGTACCGGCGTGAAGCGCGTGCAGGGCGATCTCATCGCCGACGCGACAGCGTTCGAGGCGCAGACGGTGCCGGACGGCTGGCTCCCGCGCTATCTGCAGTCGGGATATGCGGCCCGTGTGTCGGCGCTGTCGCTCAACGAGAACATCGTGTGGGTCGCGGTGTTCCCCGGGAAAGGGCAGGCGCCCGCCCGCGTGGTGCTCGAGCCCAACTCCAGCACGCTCCCGGTCACGTCGGCGGTGCGCACCGTTGCCGGTAGCCGCGGGGGGCGCATCACGGTGCGGCGACGTTCCGATACGGGCATGATCGAGGCACGTGGATGGATCGGGTCCCGCTCGATTCCGCGACGCTACTCGCTCGTCGTCGAGGATCCCGCGACGTTCACCGCTGGAGCGTTGCGCTCGGCGCTGGCGACCCAGGGCATTCTCGTGGACGGCACGGTGCGCGCCGCGGCCGCACCCGCGGGGTCGGTGAAGATCGCGTCCCTCCCGTCCCCGCCCGTGGACCGGCTCGCCGCCGTGATGAATCGCGAGAGCATCAATCACTATGCGGAGCTGCTGTATCGCAATGCCGTCCGTGGACGCTTGCGGGAGCGCCAAGGCACCGCGCAGGGCGGCGCCGAGTTGCTGCGCGCGTTCATGGTGGACAAGGTGGGCGCGGCGCCGGACGCGGTGCACGCGGCGGACGGCAGTGGCCTCTCGACGCTCGACCGCGCGACACCGCGCGCACTGCTGCAGTTGCTGTCATACGCGCACCGCGCGCCGTGGGCGTCCGCCTTCCATGCGTCGCTCCCCGTGGCGGGCGAGAGCGAGTTGCTGCGCAATCGCATGCGCTACACCCCCGCGCACGGAAACCTGCACGCCAAGACCGGAACGACGAACACCGTGATCTCGCTCGCCGGCTACACGACGGCGCTGGATGGAGAAGTCATCGCCTTCGCATTTCTGTATAACGGCGCTGATCGCTGGAATGCGCGCGAGACGATCGACGCCATGGGGGCAACGCTCGCGTCGTTCGTGAGAGAGGAAGGCCCGGCCCCGGCGAAGTGAACGGCCGCACGTGCTGGCGCAACGCACCACGCGCAGGCATATAGGGAACGTGCAGGGCAACGGCACCCACCTGGAGAATCCCATGGCTCGCTACACGAGTGCACTTTTCAGCGCCACGCTGGCGGCCGCCGCTCTGGCGATGAGCGGATGTGGCAGCGACCGCGCGACCGCGCCGCGAGACTTCGACCCGGCGCGCGTGACCGCCGACGTTGACGCGGTGATGTCCAGTCTCGCCGCCGCTCCGTTCGAGAGCTTCGCCGCGCTGAGTCCGCGCTTCGATCTGTCACCCTTTGCCGGGAGCGTGGCAGGGAGCGCGCGCGACCTCCTGGATGGGCCGGCCGCCAAGGCAGACCATCTCAATCGACTTCTCGGATCTGTCACACAGCGTCTGCTCGCGGCCTCCGCGCTTTCGAGCGTCCCGGTGTTCGAACCGACCACGTTAGGCGTCACGTACATTTTTGACCAGTCGGTCGGACGGTACGTCCCGTCGCGTCGTGGCGGCGCGCCGGGGAACGGTGTGCGCTTCGTGCTGTACGCGGTGAACCCCGTCACACACGAGCTCGTCGTCGGCAGTGAGATCGGCCACGCCGATCTGATGGACGAAGGACGCGCGCGCGCCAGCGGGATTGCACTGCGGCTGCTCGTCGTCTCGAACGGTATTACGTACCTCGACTACGCTGTGACCGTGGACGGCACCGCGCGCACGGCCACGCTGGGCATCGTGGGCGCGATGACCGACGGCACAACGCGGGCGACGTTCCGCATCGATGCACGGGCGGCCTCGACCCTCGCCGGGCTGACGACCAAGGTTGATTTCGACTTCGCCGTGCCATCCCGACGCTTCGGAATAACGGCTGCCTTCGAGAACACGCTGGCGCGCGAGGCGTTTTCCGAGAACTCCCGGCTCACGGTAAGCTCCGAAGGCGGCAGGATCGAGTACATCGTGCGAGGCGACTTTCAGACCATCGACGCCACCATCCTCGTGAACGGCCACCGCTTCGCCACAGCAACGGGGCCTCGGGCGCACCCCGAGATTCGCGGCGCAGGTGGCCAGCCGCTCAGCGCGGAGGAAACTCACGCGCTGCGCAGGATTCTCCACTTGGCGGACGCCGTTGGCCTGCTCTTCCTGCGCCTGCTGCAGCCGCTGGCGGCGATCTTTCACCTGAGCATGATTCCGTAACGCGCACAGCGCCCGCCGGCAGGAGGAGCGCCGTGCGGGCAGCAGTTGGACGAACTCGTTAGGCAGTGCCGGCGTCAACCCTCAGTGATCGCCGTGCTCGTTCCCCGTTTTTACCTTGATCAGCGCGCGCATCCAGGGATGAATGCAGCACTGAAAGCGGTGGTTGCCGGGAGCGAGCCCGGAAACTCTCG
>JANNOC010000177.1:0-5656 GCA_031398865.1 Gemmatimonadota bacterium
CACCGGACAGCTCGCGCAAGCCGAGTCGCTGTACTACCTCGCGGCACGGCGGCAGCCTCGGGACCCCGTGGCGCGCATCGCGCTGGGACGCTTTCTCGCCGCGCGCGGCGCACTGAAGATTGGCGCGGTGCTCCTCGAGGAGGCGCGATTCTTCGGTGGTGATCCCGCGGAGGTCGCCGGGCTGCTGATCCCCGTGTACTCCCGCATCGGCGACTTCAGATCGCTGGCGTCGCTTCCCGGCTCGGCAATGCGCTATCCGGAGCGCGCGCGCGCGGCGTGGCTGCGCGTCAATCCACCGACGGTCACGGGCCCGGACTCCGCGACCATGCGCTATCAGCCACCGCAGGACAGCGGCTCGCTGGGCATCATCACGCTCGCGATCGGTGGCGAAATGGTGGACGCGAGCATTGACCCAACCGTATTGGGGCTCGTGCTCGATCCAGAGTGGACCCGCCGGAAGGACGTGCGCTACTTCAAGCGCGAGGGCGACCGGAGCGCGACAGTCTGGGCGGGTGTCACGTCGTTGGTGAGTCTGGACCAGATGGCGCTCGCCAACGTGCCGACACGCTTCGTCGGCCAGGGCGGTTCTCGCAAGGCGCGCATCGGTCTCGATGTGCTGGGTGCCTTTGCGCCG
The DNA here is from genome assembly GCA_031398865.1 of Gemmatimonadota bacterium. Taxonomy (GTDB): domain Bacteria; phylum Gemmatimonadota; class Gemmatimonadetes; order Gemmatimonadales; family Gemmatimonadaceae; genus JANNOC01. The sequence goes on from JANNOC010000177.1 coordinate 635, forward strand.
ACGTTCGATCCTGCGTCGCGGCGCCTGACGCTGCGCCGGAAGGGGCGTGTCGCCGCCGGCTTGCCCGGGGAACATCTCCCGACGCTGACCTATCCAGGCGGGATCTGGATCGTTCGCGACGGGGTGTGGACCCTGACCGGTGCGCGGGGGCGCGCGGCGGTCTCCGGTGCGCGCTGGACGCTGGACACGCGGCGCGGCGAGGTCATCGTCGCGCGTTAGGCGCTACTTGCCGATCCGGCGCAGCTCCACCATGAGGCAGTGATCCTGCACGACGTCGATCCCGGCGCGCGCGAGGCGCTCCGCTGACTCATCATTGCGAATGCCGAGCTGGAACCACACCGTCTTGGGCCGCTTGGCGATGATGTCGTCCACGTGCGCGGGAATATCGCGCGGACGGCGAAACACATCCACCAGATCGATATTGCCCGGGATGTCGGCCAGTTTGCGGTACACCTTCTGGCCGAGGATGTCAGTGACATCCGGATAGTACACCGGCACGGGAATCACCTCGTAACCGGCCTTCTGAACGTACTCGGCAACGTAGTACGCCGCCTGCATGGACTCCGGTGTCTTGATGCCGAGCACCGCGACACGGTGCGTTCGCTCCAGCATCCCGCGGATGTCCGCGCTGGTCTCGAGGAGATGGGAGCGCCAATCGGACGAAGGCGACGCATCCTGTGTGAGCGGGCGAGTGTCCATAGCTGCGACAGATGCGAGTATTGTGCTCGCGCGTCGCCAGAGTGCGTGGTCTCCGTCGCGGCGGGAGCGATGTCGGCGCAGCGAGGCTGACAGCGGCGGGGCCGCGGGGTAACTTTCCCGGCTGTTTCCCGACCGTCCCGGAGATTCCCCGTCATGCGGATGCTCGTGCTCGGCGCCGGCCTGCAAGGTTCGGCTTGCGCGTATGATCTGTTGCAGAACCCCGAGGTCACCGAGGTGCGCCTCGCGGACCTGTCGATCGACAACCTTCCGGAGGTGCTCGGACCGCATTCCGGAAAGCGTCTGATTCCGACGCCGCTGGACGTGCGCGACACTGAGGCCGTGCGGGCGCTCATGCGGCAGTGCGACGGGGTCATGAGCGCGATCCCCTACTATTTCAATCTGGAACTCGCGCGGCACGCGGTAGATGCCGGCGTGCACTTCTGCGATCTCGGCGGCAACACCGAGATCGTCTTCCAGCAGAAGGAACTCGACGCGACGGCCAAAGCGAAGGGAATCACGATCGTCCCCGACTGCGGACTCGCGCCGGGCATGGTCAACATCCTTGCCGAGTACGGGATCCGGCAGCTCGACAGCGTGCGATCCGTGCGCATTTACGTTGGCGGTCTCCCGCAGGCGCCAGAACCGCCGCTCAATTATCAGATCGTGTACTCGCTCGAGGGCGTGCTGGATTACTACACGACACTTTCATGGGTCCTCCGCGACGGAAAGCGCAAGCAGGTCACGGCTCTCTCCGAGCGCGAGGTGGTGAAGTTCGAAGCGCCGGTTGGAGAGCTCGAGGGATTTCATACCGCGGGGGGACTTTCGACGATGGCGTTCCGCTACGAAGGAAAGATCCCGACGATGGAGTACAAGACGCTGCGGTATCCGGGACACGCGCACATCATGGAGGCGATTCGGGAGCTCGGGCTCCTGGAGCTGCAGCCCGTTGACGTGAAGGGGCAGAAGGTCGTGCCGCGCGACCTGGTCGTCGCCGCGATGGGTCCACGTCTGCGAAAACCGGATGGTCGCGACCTCGTGGCGTTACGTGTCGTGGTGGAGGGCCTCAAGGGCGGCAAGCCGGCGGCGCGCGGCTGGGAGCTCATCGACTACTTCGACGCGGCGCTCGGCATGAGCGCGATGATGCGCACGACGGGATACTCGCTTTCCATCACCGGGCAGATGCAGGTGCGCGGCGACATCACACCGCCGGGCGTACACACGCCTGACGAGTGCGTGCCCCCCGCGCAGTACATCGCGGAGCTGGCCAAGCGCGGGGTGATGATCAGGGAGATCCAGAGCGCTGTGGCATAGGCGGCGGCGCGCGTTGCGGCGGGGCGCCACCAGCCCCCTGTCATGCCGCCGTCCAACACCGTCGCCGAGCAGCCGGCGCCGGTCTACGGCCGTCGCCGAGCCGAGTTTTCCGTCGCTCGCTCAGGCGCGACGCCGCAATGTTTTTCGCGCGCGACCTTTCGCTGGTGGCCCGTGCTGGACCGAGTACTCGAGCGCGACGATTCCCGACGCGTAGACTTTGTGGCTCGTCAGGGCGAGCCGTGCGCGCGATGCCGGGGGTTGCAGCAGCGGAATGCCCGCGCCGAGGAGCACCGGAATCACCGCGGTCTCGATGCTGTCCACCTGTCCGGCCTCGAGCAAGCTGCGAAAGAGCCCGCCGCCGCCCATGAGCCAGATGTCCTTTCCCGGCTGGGCGCGCAGCTCCGCGACGGCCCGGCCCGCGTCCTCCGACACAATCCGGACACCCGGATGATCGCCGGGGCGCAGCGTCCGAGAGAAGACGATCCCCTGTATCCCCGGCATGCTGCCGCCCCCGCCCTGCCCCAGCGCGAACTCGAAGGTGCGGCGTCCAACGAGGACGGTGTCGATACTCGAGAAGAAGCCGGCGAAATCGATGGCCGGGTCCATGATGATCCAATCGCTCTCGCCATTGGGTCCGGCGATGTATCCATCAGCGCTGACGGCAACCGAGTAGCGTACGCGTCGCATCATGGGCTCCGAGGTTGCGGTCGCCTGCCGGAGGACGTTCGTCAGGCAGCGATGTTTCCTGCTCGCCTCACCCCGTGGGTGGATCCGCCGAGGGAGGGCGGCCGGTCGCAGGGCGCAGCTTCAGTTCGGTTGCCACAATATCCGCGATGGTGTCCACCGCATCGAGCACGCTGGTGATCAGCCGCTTCAGATCGGGCGCAAAGTGGAACGTGCGGTGGTGTTCCACATAGACGTCGCGGCGCGGAGGGCGAGGCGGCACCGGCGGCACCGTCGCGTCTGTTCCGACCGCAGTCGGCGGCCTGCGATTCGGTGGCACGAGCGCGCCGCGCGGTTCGGTGAGCGGTTGGTCGTCCGAGGCCATAGGGCTATGCTTGCAGAGAATGCGTGGGCTGAGCGCTCCGGCGCGAAAGCGGGGAGCACGGAGCGGGGGACATGCGGCGGCGCCGGCGTCTGCATCCAGTTTACCGCCAAGGGCCGTCGGCGGCTACTCCGCGGCTGGGGAACGCGCCGGCGTTGCATCGCGGCGTCCGGGGACCGGCGTTCCCGCAGCCCGTCGTTAGGCAGCCGCGGATGGTCGCCACTTGCCGGACGCGGGCGAATCCGCCATGCTATGGCCATGCTATGAGTTGCACGATCTGACGCCGCGCGCACCCGCGCGCCGCACGGAGGTACTCCCTGCCTCGTGGCCTTCATGACAGCACTGAGCTATGCCCTGTTCACCACGGCGATCGGCCGCTGTGGCATTGCGTGGGGAGCGCGCGGCGTCGTCAGCGTGCAGCTTCCGGAAGCGCGGGACTGCGACACGTGCGCCCGCATGCTCCGGGGATGTCCGGAGGCGACCGAAGCCCCGCCGCCCGCTGAGGTGCAGCGCGCTGTGGACGCGATCGTCGCACTGCTTCACGGTCAGCCGAGTGATCTCTCCGTCGTCGCGCTCGACATGGAGCGAGTGCCACCCTTTCACCGCCGTGTGTACGAAGCGGCACGTGGTATTCCTCCGGGTGCGACGTGCTCGTACGGAGAGATTGCGGCATGGATCGACGCGCCAGGGGCGGCGCGAGCCGTGGGACAGGCGCTCGGTCGGAATCCATTCGCCATCGTCGTGCCGTGTCATCGCGTCCTCGCGGCCGGCGGCAAAGCCGGCGGCTTTTCCGCCGCCGGCGGAGTCGCCACGAAACTGCGCCTCCTCGCCATCGAGGGCGTGCGTGCGCGCGACGAACTGACGCTGTTCGCATGAGAGGACTTGCCGTTCGTAAGAGCGGCATGCGCGTCGCGTGGCGGGGGAGCGCGTTTTCGTTCCTGCGCCGGCGGGTCGCCCTTCTCGCCTTCGCGTCGCTGCTCATTGGCACGCGGGCCGCGGCCCAGAGCTCCTACTTCCCGGCGGCGGGCGATGCGTGGGAGCGCCGGACCCCGGCGCAGGTGGGATTGAACGCCGAGGCGGTGCGCGACGTCGTCGCCCTGGCGATCGCCAGCGAGTCGTCGGCTCCTCGCGATCTGCTCGACAATCATCTGCGTTCGTTCGGCCGCGAGCCGCACGGCGAAGCCATCGGTCCCTTTCGTCCCCGCGGCGCGGCGGCGGGGCTGATTGTCCGGCACGGGTACATCGTCGCGGAATGGGGTGATCCCGATCGGGTGGACGTGACGTTCAGCGTCACCAAGAGCTTCGTGTCCACCGCCGTGGGACTCGCCTACGACCGGCGCATGATTCGCGACCTGCACGCGCCCGTGCGCGGGTACCTGTCGCCAATCGTTGCGGTGACGGGCGCACCCGGAACGTCGTCGGTGGTTCTCGAGCCGTTCGAGTCGACGCACAACCGCGCGATTACCTGGGATCATCTGCTGCGACAGACGAGCGACTGGGAAGGGACGCTCTGGGGAAAGCCGGATTGGGCCGACCGACCGCGTGGCGACATCGAGGCGTGGAAGAAGCGGCCGCGTCACGTGCCCGGCACCGTGTACACGTACAACGACGTGCGCGTGAATCTGCTCGCACTCGCGGCACTCACCGTATGGCGCGAGCCGCTCCCGCAGGTGCTGCGGCGGGACGTCATGGATCCCATCGGCGCGTCCAACACGTGGCGCTGGTACGGCTACGACAATTCCTGGGTCGTGCTGGATGGACAGCTCGTGCAGTCCGTCAGCGGGGGGGCCCATTGGGGCGGCGGCATGTTCATCAGCGCGCGCGACATGGCGCGGTTCGGGTACCTGACGCTGCGGTCATACACAAATGCAGCTGGTAGACTTACCCGATGCTCGTCAACGTCGAACTGTATCGTACGAAAACGAAAGCTGCGCACATTCAAGTGGAGGTAGCGACCGCAGTAGCTT
>JANNOC010000193.1:0-2343 GCA_031398865.1 Gemmatimonadota bacterium
GCGGACTCATGTACTGGGCCGACACAATAGGCTCGCGCGAGATCCATGAACGGATCGCCGGCTGGCACGAGCGCTACGGTGCGCGCTGGAAGCCAGCAGACTTTTTGCGAACGCTTGCGGCTACCGGGGCGTCCTTTCGGGAGGCGAAGCCCGGGCTTGGGATGTGAGCGCGGCGACACGGCCGAGGGCACCCTACAAGGGTCGCGTCAGCGCAAATTGCGGATCCCGCCCTGCAATCCCTGCGGGGGCTCGGCTACTCTATCTTGAGGTCGTTGTCCCGAATCAGCTTGCCGAGCTTGTCGGACTCGTTCTGCACGTGCCTGAGGAATTCCTCGGGCGTGCCGGCGACGATCTCGAAGCCCTGCTCGACCAGCTTACCCCGCACTTCCGGCGCCTGCAGCGTGCGTACGGTTTCGCGGTGCACGCGCGCGATCACGTCGCGCGGCAGGCCGGCGGGGCCGAGGATGCCGAACCAGGAGATCTGCTCGAAACCCGGGTAGGTCTCGCCGAGCGTCGGGGTGTCCGGCAACTGGGCCATACGCTGCCTGCCGCCGACCGCGATCGCCTTCACCTTGCCGGACTTGATGTGCGGCAGGATCAACGGCGCCGACCCGAAGCTGATGTTGATTTGCTGGCCGAGCAGCGCCTGAATCATCGGACCGCCGCCCCGGTACGCGATCTGCGTCAACTTGATCCCGGCATAGCGCTCGAGCAGGAGTGCCGCGAGGTGGTTGGAGCTCCCCGCGCCCGGCGTCGCGTAAGTCACCCTCTCGGGGTTCGCCTTGGCGTGCGCGACGATCTCCGGCAGGGTGTTCGGCGCGTAGCTCGTCGCTGCGACGAGCGAGCCCGGCGAAGTCACCATCCGGCTGATGTGCTGGAGCAGCTTGAACGGGTCCGGCGCCGATTTGTAGAGGTGGTGATTGACGGCGTGTGTGTCGAACACCATCAGCAGCGTATATCCGTCGGGATCGGACTTCGCCGCCACGGCGGCGCCGACCGAGCCGCCCGCCCCCCAGCGGTTATCGATCAGTACCTGCTGGCCGAGGTGTTCCTGGAACTTCGGCTGGATGACGCGCGCGATCAGGTCGGTGGTGCCGCCGGGCGGAAACGGCACGATGACCCTTATCGGTTTGGCGGGATAGGCTTGGGCGAGTGCGAGGCAGGGCAACGCAAGCAACGCGGCTAGCAGTCGTTTCATGGATCCCTCCTCAAGGTGCCCCTCGACCGTTCAGTCATTGCTGTACGGCCGTGTAATCGACACCTTTACGCTAAGCCCGGCACTCAACGCTATTCGCAGCAGTGATTCGAGGTTGAATTCGGCGGCCTTGCCGCGCAGCAACAAATTGAGCCGCGGGCGCGACAAACCGAGCATGTCGGCCAGTTCGGTCTGCGTCATCTCCTCATCGCCGCCTTGTTCGGCGATCCGCGCGAGACGGGATTTGATCGAAACGATTGCCTGCTTGCGCAGAGCGAGGATGGGATTTGCAGCCATGGCCGGTCTCCAGGGGAATGATGTATCGACAACGATACACTAATTGGCCTGAGAGCGGCTCTGTGAGTGGATCCAGATACGGAGTTTGCCCGGATTTATACTCGCGCCCGGCCCGCATCCCGGGTTGAAAAAGGGCGGCCGCAGGGACCCGCCCCGGCGCGCCGCGCCCGTTCGGCCGACCTGTGTCATCCGATCGAGGCTCGAGTGCGTTGCTCCCGGACCCGGACGGTTCGAGCGGGCACCAAACCTACGAAGGAGAGACCATGAAAACGAAACTGTTGGCAACCCTCTTGATCGCGGCGCTTAGCGTGCCGGTTGCGTCCTATGCGCAAGACAAGAAACCGATGACCGAAGACAAAAAGCCCATGACGGAAAAGGTCAAGGAGAGCGTCAAGGACTCGGTGATCACCACCAAGATCAAGGCCGAGTATGCCAAGGACAAGGAAGTCAGTGCAATGAAAATCCACGTGAAAACCGACGCCAAGGGCAAGGTGACGCTCAGTGGCAACGCCAAGAGTGGCGCTGAAGCGGACAAGGCCGTGATGATCGCAAAGAATACCGAGGGCGTCGTTTCGGTCAAGAACAGAATCAAGGTCGCAGCGAAGAAGTAAGTTCCGGTAACGCGCGTCCGAGCAACCCATTCGGCGGCGGCGGTGCCCTTGCGGGGCCGCCGCCGTTTTCACGCCGGCTGTGCGCTCTGCGCGCGGCGGAAGATCTCCGCCGCCGCGGGCAGTTTCCAGACTTTTTCGATCGCGGCCACCCCCGCGGCGGTGATCGCGGCTTCGTCGCCAAACAGGTAGCGGCCCTCCGCGATCAGGAGCTCGCCGTCGACCATGGTCGCAGATACGTCG
>JANNOC010000222.1:0-4018 GCA_031398865.1 Gemmatimonadota bacterium
TCGAGCGGTGTGAGTGATTCTGGCGCCCGGGAAAATCGAAGGCGCGCGCGCGGGCGACGCAAGGCGTGGGGCAGAGAGCACGCTGGTTCGCGCCTGCTGGTCATTGGTTACCGAGCGGACCCCCGCCACCGCGCATTCGCACTTGGCCACGCCTCGCGGTATTCTCGGGGTAGTTCGCCACTCCATTAGGAGCACTCTCATGCTGACGCTCGTGCTGCTCGCCGTGGTGCTCGCGGCCGCGGGCTACGGTGTTACGCGGCGGCGCCCCAGCGCGGGGGCCGCGGCTGTCGCGCGCACGATCACCGAGCAGCAACTCCGCGCCGCCGTCGCGAGTGGCGTGATTACCAGCGAGCAGCTCGACACGTTGCTCGGGGTCACGCCGTCAGCGGATTCGTCCGAAACGAGCGCCGTTGAAGCACGTGAAGCGTTCAACGGCGTCACGATCGCCTACTTCCTCGGCGCGTTCCTCGTGCTCTTCGCCTTTGGGTGGTTCCTCGTGGATCGCTGGAAGGTGTTGGGCGCCGGCGGCGTGCTGGGAATCTCGCTGCTGTACACGGTGCTGTTCATCGGCACGAGTGTGTATCTGCGACGCCATGATTTCCCCGTGGCGGGCGGGCTCGTTGCCGTGCTCGCGGTGGGCATGACGCCGCTGGTGACGTGGGCAGTGCTCGATCTCGCCGGTCTCTGGCCCGCGGCACGCGGCACCGGTTGCCGCGAGGGATGGTCCTGGGCGCTGGAGTGCAACGGCAAGTGGATGGTGCTGGAACTCGCCACTATCGCGACGGCACTCATCGCGCTGCGCCGCGTCAACTTCGCGTTTCTGGTGCTGCCCATTGCGGTGTCACTGCTCGCGCTCGCCGTAAGTCTCACCATGAGCGTGTTCGGCATGGACGCCGGGCCCGCGGTGCAGGGGTGGGGAATGATCGCCGCCGCGTCCGTTATCCTGGGCATCGCGTACACCGTGGACAGGAAGAACCAGGGCGCGGAAGACTACGCCCTGCTGCTGTATTTCGCCGCGCTCGCCGCCGGATTCTGGGGGATGACCTCCGTCTGGGCGCATGCCGGCGTCGGACGCCACGCGCTTCCGCTCATCGCCCTCGCGACCTTCGCCATGTCGCTGTACCTCGGCCGCCGCGCCTTTGCCGTATTCGGCGCGATCACCGCCTTCTGGTATGTGGGCTATCTGTCATTCGACGTGTTCAAGGACGTCGTCGCCTTCCCCGTGATGCTCGCGACGTTCGGCATCGTCGTGATCCTCCTGACCGTGTGGCTGCAGCGGAATTATCCGCGCCTCGCGCGGTACGTCACCGCCAGCTCTCCCGACGGCCGGCCGTCGCTTCCGGGGGGCTACATCACGCTCGCGGTACCGCTTGTGGTCGCCCTGACGATGTTTCCCAGCGCGCGCGAGACCGACCGCGAGTGGCGCGCGAACTCTCGCCTGCGATCGCAGCGCTACATGAATCGCGCGAGACAGGCGCCGGTTCCCACTCCAGCGGCCCCCGCAAGTGCGCCCGTGTTGGACACGCAGACACCCGCGCCGCGCGCGCCGGCCGCACGTCCATAGAACCCAGGGGCGGCTGCGCACGTCCGAAACCATGACGGGCGCAGGACCGTAGAGAGCCGACACGCCGCAAGCCTCTCGCCGTCCCGATGATGATCACATTCGTTACCGCTCTCGCCCTTCTGACGCAGACGCAAGGCGTCGGGCCTGTGCGCCCTGCTCTCTCACTCGATTCGCTCCGTCGCGTCGTGGATTCCATTCAGACGGACGTCGCGTCCCGGCGCAGAGCGCATCGTGAGGCGCACAGGCGTGACCAGGAGTCCGAAGAGTTCGAAATCGACTCCGCCACGAGCGCCCGACTCAAGGCTACGCGCGCGGCGATCGACACGGTGCGACGCGAGCTCAAGCGTATCCCAGTGACGCCGGCCCTCCTGGCCACGGCGTTCAGGACCGACGCGGCCCGCTCGCTCTACCGGCGCGCGCAGGAGACGCGCCTGCGCCACGATTCCGCGTTGCAGAGCTACGACGCCACCACCTACGCGCGTGTGTCCGTCGGCCTCGGCTTCGCGAAGATCGGCCGCGATCGCCTACTCTTTCGCAGCGAAAGTTCGGCGCGCGTGCGATGGAATCGCGACGTCGGTGCGTGGGTGGACATCACCGGATCGCGCTCGGTGCTGCCCGCGCTCAAGGGGATGGGTAAGGCCGATCTCGATGTCGACGACATCATGTCCCCGATCCCGTACTATCCCGGGCGCGACGCGATGTGGATCGGAAGCGATATCGCGAAGGAGTCAGTGGACGAGACCGATCTCATTCATCCGCTCGCCCGCGGCGCGGAAGCGTACTACCAGTACGCGATCGGCGACTCGATGTCTTTTCGTCTGCAGGATGGACGCACGATTCGCCTGATCGAGCTCGAGTTCCGTGCGCGACGCCCGCAATGGAATCTGAGCGTCGGCTCCCTATGGTTCGACGTCGACCAGGCGCAGCTCGTGCGCGCGGCGTACCGCTTGTCCGAAACGATGGATATCTGGAAGGTTGCGGAAGACGAAGATCCCGACGCCTTTGAAGACGTTCCTGCCGTCATGCGGCCGATGATGACGCCGATGCAGGCGGAAGTCTCGGCGATCTCCATCGAGTACGGCCTTCACGAAGGGCGCTTCTGGCTGCCACGGGCCCAATCCGCGGAAGGGCGGGCACGCGTGGGCATCGTGCGCGTTCCATTCCGTATCGAAGAGCGTTTCAAGTACGCCAGTGTGAACGGGACTGATTCGCTGCCCGCTATTCCGGCGCCGGTCGGATCCGGAGTCGCCGGCGACAGCGCGATCGATGAGGGCAGCGGCAACAATGTGGCGCTCACCATCGGCGCGGGCGCGCCGAAGTCCGACAGCACGGAGAAACGACCGGAAACCGAACGCGAGCGTCAATGCGCGCAATCGGACACCTATCAGCGGACCTCCACGCGCTACGACAAGTCGATCCGGGTCGCGGTGCGGGTGCCGTGCGACACCGCCGCGCTCGCGCGCTCGAAGGATCTCCCGCCGTCCATCTACGATGCCGGCGACCAGCTCCTGGGCGACACGGAACTCTCGTCCCTCATTGAGCAATCGCTCAGTCTCGGGGACCAATCGGTTTTCGCGCCACAGCGGCCAGCGCTGCATTGGGGGCTGGACCTAATGCGCTATAATCGCGTGGAAGGACTGTCCGGCGGTATCGCCGCGACACAATCGCTCGGCGCGGGATACACGGCACGCGCACTCGCGCGCCTCGGCCTCGCGGACCTCCAACCGAACGGTGAGCTCTCGCTCGCCCGAAGCAACGGCAGGCGCAGCCTCCGCGTGACGGCGTATCGCCGGCTGGACGCCGCCAACGACTGGGGCAATCCGCTGGGGTTCGGCGCGTCGCTCAGCGCGCTGCTCTTTGGCGCGGACGAAGGTTTCTATTATCGCAGCTGGGGTGCGGAGTTCGCGGGCAGTGGCGGTGAAGGAAGCAACTCGATCTTCGATTGGCGCTTCTTCGGCGAACGGCACGATGCCGCGTCCGTCGAGACGAATGTCTCGGCCGCGCGCGCCATTGGCGGACGGCGCTTCCGGGACAACATCGTGGCCGATGAAGGTACCTACGTCGGCTCCGCACTGCGATTGCATGCGTCGTCAGGCGAGGACCCGCACGCGCTTCGCACGCTCGGCGATCTGCGCCTGGAGGGTGCGACCGGCGCTGAAACCTACGCGCGAGCGGCCGGCGACCTGACGCTGTCGCACGGGCTTGGCCCGTGGATGGATGGCGCCGTGACGCTCGGTGCCGGGCGCGCGGCGGGGACGCTGCCCGTGCAGCGACTGTGGTATCTCGGCGGCTCGCAGAGCGTGCGCGGTCAGCCCGCGGGTTCCATGCGCGGCGACGCGTACTGGTTGGGTCACCTGGAGCTGGGCACGAGCTTCGTGGGGGCGCGTCCCATCGTGTTCGCCGATTTCGGCTGGGCGGGCGATCGCCGGGACTGGGCGCATCCGGGCCAGCCGC
>JANNOC010000223.1:0-3242 GCA_031398865.1 Gemmatimonadota bacterium
TCTGATCTACCTCGCGATGGAATACGTCGATGGCGAGCCACTGACCAAGCTGATCGAGCGGCAGGGCGCCCTCCCGCCCGCGCGGGCGTCCGGGATCGTGGACCAGGTGGCGCAGGCGCTCGCGGCGGCACACGGGTTCGGCATCGTGCACCGGGATCTCAAACCCGACAACATCATGCTCACCAAGGGGCGCGATGGCGGTGACTGCGTGAAGGTCGTGGATTTCGGAATTGCCAAGGCCGGGCGCGGCGACGCCCAGAAGGTGACGAAGACCGGTCTCGTCGTCGGCACGCCGGAGTACATGAGCCCGGAGCAGCTCGCCGGCGACGATCTCGACTGCCGCAGTGACATCTATGCGCTTGGTCTCGTCGCCTTCAACGCCCTGACCGGCACGCTCCCCTTCCCCAGCGAGACCGCGCAGGAAGCGATGATCATGCGCCTCACCGACCGCCCGCGGACACTCGCCGAGATGAAGGGCGACACGCCGTGGCCGTCGGCGCTGCAGGATGTCATGGACCGCGCGCTCGCGCGGGAGTGCGCGGCGCGATATCAGGAAGCGACGGCGCTCAGTCGCGATTTTACGCAGGCCGTGGGCGGGATGGCCGCCATCGCGCTGGCATCGCAAGGCACGCGCGTGATGGATTCCGCGGTCACACCGCGTACCCGTGCCGGCGCTGCCGCGAGGGGAGCCACGGTGCCGCTCGTCGCCTCGCCGGACGCGGCGCGCGCGCCGCAGCCCGCGCGCCCGGCCGCGGAATCTGGACGCGCGCGCTCGCGCACCGTGGCGATGATCGGTGGCGGCGTGCTCGCGGCCGCGCTGGTGGGCGCCGCGATTATCGTGATCCCGACTACCACGCGCGACGCGACCACGGGCACGGCGGATCCGGTGAACGATGCATTATCTTCTCGGCGCGTGGCTTCGTCAGGAGCGCCACGCGACTCTGTCCCCACTGTTGCAAGCAATTCCCTCTCAACCGCGGGTGGTGTCGTTCCAGTCAAGACACGGGGTACGGGCGCCCGACGCGAGCGGCGGGGAGAATTGGCGCGCCGCGATCCCGCGGGCGGGGAGCAGCCGCTGGGCTCGAATTCGACGCCTCCCGCGATCGCGGCCATGAACTCGGAGCTCGCGCGAATCGAACGAGTAATAGATGCGAATCTCCTGCAGCCGCAGCCTGCCGTGTTGCGTTCGACGTTCGACGAGCTGTCGCAGATTCGTCCGCACCTCGTGATGCCGGCGCATCGGTTCCGTGCTGCCGCGGCTGCCGCGCAAGTCATGTCGCTTCTCGGAGACGACGAGTCCGCATGCCGAGAATTGCGCGCCGTGAGAAGCCGGATCACCAACCCCAGGCAGATTCGGGCACTGGTCGGGGCGGATCGCGCCCGCGAGCTGGCCTCGCTGCTGCAGGCGTGCGAGCCGGGAGGTACGGCGTGAGCGACGAGATCCCCTCGCCCGGCGCCGGTCCGTCGTCGGAATCGTCCGAGACGCCACGCGATCTTTTCGTTCACGTCTTCGGCCGGACGGATGTGGGACGCACCCGCGAGCATAACGAGGACACGTTCGTCGTCGCCGACCTCACGACCATGAACGCCACGTTGCAACCCGAAGTGCGCACGCACCGGGTCGGCGAACGTGGGTCGCTCTTCATGGTGGCGGACGGGATGGGCGGCGCGGCCGCGGGGGAAGTGGCGAGCGCCATGGCGGTGGAAGTCGTGCTGGAGCATTTGAAGGCCGAGTGGCACGACTCGGCCAGTAGTGATCCGGAGACGTTCGCGACCGCGCTGCGGGGCGCTACGAGCGCGGCCAACAAGAACATCCACAAGTATGCCCTGCAGCATCCGGAGCACCGCGGGATGGGAACGACCGCGACGATCGCTGGCCTTCTGGGCGAGACGCTGTACCTGGCGCAGGTCGGCGACAGCCGCGCGTACGTGATTCGCGACGGCGTGGCGTGGCAGATCACGAAGGATCAGTCGCTCATGCAGAAGCTGGTGGAGGCCGGCGAGCTCACGCCGGAGGAGGCGGAGCAGAGCGACCGTCGCAACATCATTCTCCAGGCGCTTGGCCCGGAGGCGACGGTGAAGATCGACCTGACGCACCAGACCGTGCGGCGTGGGGATACCCTGGTGCTGTGCAGCGACGGGCTCTCCGGGGTCGTGCGTCCCGATGAGATGGCGCGGGTCGTGTCGTCGGATGTGGATCTGATGAGCGCCTGCAAGCAGCTCATCGACCTCGCGAACGAGGCGGGCGGACCGGACAACATTACCGTGATTATCGCGCGCTTCGAGGGTGATGCGCTGGCACAGCCGGGCTCCGACGATCAGGTGGGACACCGGGTCTTTCCGCTGTACGATCCCGAGCCCGTGACCGCGCCCGACCGGATGCTGCGTCGCTCGCACACCGGCGCCAGTCCGAGAACGCCGACGAGCTCGGGCGCCGTCGTGCCACGACGGCGCGAGCGCGGCCGCATGTACGTCGCCATCATCGCCGTGCTCGGCGTTCTCGCCGCAGCCGCATTCGTCTGGCTTCGCTTCACGCCATGAGCATCGAGTTCCGCATCCTCAGCGGAACACGAACCGGTCAGCGCGACGTGCTCGAGAAGTCGGTGATCGCCATCGGCCGGCACCCGCGGAGTGATCTGCGATTCGATGCGAGTGGCGACCTGGACGTCTCGTCCCGCCACGCCGAAGTGCGCGTGCTCGACGGACTCGGCACGCTGCGCGACGTTGGCAGCACCAACGGGACGTTCGTGAACGGCGTCCGCATCGAGGGCGAATGGGAACTACGCTCCGGCGACGTCATCGCGTTTGGCGAGTCCGGTCCACAGGTCTCCGTGCACATGATCGCGGACGGCGACACGGCCGCGCTGCAACCTGCCGCGCGCCCCGCGTTCGCGCGCGCACCCGCGGCAGCGCCCAGGCGCACCACGGGCGAGCGCATTGCGATCGCCGTACGGGAGCACACGCGGGAACTGCGGCGGCTGTTGATCGGCATCGCCGCGTTACTCGCCACCCTTGTGGTCGGGGCATACTGGCTGGGGCATCGCGAAGCGCGCGAGCGCACGCGGCAGCTCGACGCCCTGCTGCGCCGGCACGACAGCCTCAGCGTGGCCTTCCGCGCAGATGTGGATCGAGTGACGGGCCGCGCCACCGAGCTGGATGCGGCGCTGGCCGCGGCCGTCGCCGAGGGCGACTCGCTGCGCGCCCGCCTTCGCGCGGACCGCGGACCGACGGCTGCCCCGGAC
>JANNOC010000228.1:0-2223 GCA_031398865.1 Gemmatimonadota bacterium
GCACACCGTGTGCGCCGCCGTCCAGCAGCGCAAGGCGAAGCCTGTCAGGTGCAGACAGACGCATGGGCCAGAGCCTGGCGCGACGGCCGGGCGGCATGGGATCCGAGACCACACCCCCACCGATGGTGACCGGTGGCGAGCCGCCTCGCAGCACGAATCGGTCGCCGGCGCGACTCAGGAGTGCAGCATCCAACGCGATGCGCGCCGGCTTGGTCATCCCGGGCTCCAGCCGGCCTCCGGCCGTGACCACACGCGCCCCGACATCGGCAGTACCCAAATGCAACCGTACACGGGTTCGCGCCGACAGCGACGTGATCGCATCCGGGAGCAGCGCCACGTCGGCGCGCAGCGTCCGCGACTCGAGCCAGTCATCGCCGGTCACCAGCGTGCCCCCTCGCGCGAGATCCCCGACGTCGGTGCCTGGGCCGCCCAGCGCGACCGCGGCGCGCATCCCCACAGCCACGCGATCCACGGCGCGCCCGTGCACCTGCAGCCCCCGCACGCGCGCCAGTCGCCCGCCAGGAAAGATGCGCACGCTGTGATCCCGTTCGAGCGCGCCACTCCAGACGGTGCCAGTCGCCACCGTCCCAGTGCCGTGACGCGTGAACGCGCGATCCACCGGCATGCGAAAGAGGTCGTCCGCGGCACGCACGGGAAGCGCTCGCGCAATGGCGGCGATGGCGGCGCGCACGGCGGCGACGCCGTCGCCGGTGCGTGCTGACACGGGAACGATGGGAGCGTCGGCGAGCACCGACTGCCGAAGCAGTTCCCGCACGTCCTCGCGCACCAGTGCGATCCATTCCGAGTCCACCAGATCACACTTCGTCAGGGCCACAACACCGCCGCGAATGCCGAGCAGCGTGAGGATGGCCACGTGCTCGCGTGTCTGCGGCATGACGCCCTCGTCGGCCGCCACAACGAGCAGCGCCACGTCGATCCCCGTCGCCCCCGCGAGCATGGTGCGGACAAAGCTCTCATGGCCAGGGACGTCGACCACACCGACAATGCCACCGCCCGCCGTGTCCAATGTCAGGGGGGCGAATCCCAGCTCGATCGTGATGCCGCGCCGCCGTTCCTCCGGCAGATGCGTGGTGTCCACCCCGGTGAGGGCACGCACCAACGCCGTCTTCCCGTGATCGATATGCCCGGCCGTTCCGATGATCATCCGCTGCCCAGACGGTCGTACTCCCAGACATCGAACGCGCGCAACGTGCGTCCATCGGTGAGATGCTCCCCGAGAAACTCGCGCAGCAACCGCTGGTGCGCCCGTGTGTCCCGCTCTCCGCCTAACGGTGCCGCGTCGCCGGCCAGCCAGTGACGAATCGCGGTGCGGGCCGCGGGTGGCAGGGTACGACTCCCCGATACCCGTCGCGCGCAGCGGGGGCAGAGCACGCCTCCTGCCGGATGGCTGAACAGCGCCGGCTCGCCGGACGGTACGGGGGCGTGACACTCGCCGCAGTCATCCACCGACGGCGCAAAGCCCAGCTCCGCGATGAGGCGCCATGCGCCCGCGATCGCGGCGAGGCGGGCGTCCGTGCCGCCGCGCTCCGCACCGGCGATCTCGTCCAGCGTCGCGCGAAGCAGGTCGAAGATCGCTGGTCCACGATCCTCGCGCACGAATCGCAGCATCAGTTCGGCGATCGCGTTCGCCGCGGTAAAGCGTCCGAGGTCGGCGCCTAACGCTGGGCGGGAGACTGCCACGTCGAAGGCGCCAAGCGTCTGCAGTTCCCGGCCGGGCTTGATGTGGATCTGCGCGACACCCTCCGCGAACAGATCCAGCGCACTGCCGAACTTGCCCTTCGGACGGCGTGCGCCACGGGCGATGACCGACTGCACGCCGGCCTCGCGCGTCGCGAGACGGAGAATGCGCGACGTTTCGAGATAATCGAAAGCGTGCAAAACCACCGCATCCGTGACGAGCAGCCCCATGCGCGCAACTTACCACCGGGCGGGCAGTGCGTGCAGACACGGCCGCGCTCGACCCGCGCGGCATCAGCGCAGCGCGACGTCCGCCGCCAGTGAACCGGTCGCCACGTTTCGGATCTCGGTGCCTGCCGCGTTGAAGACGAGCAGCCGGGAGAGCAGCAGCCCGTTCGACGCGCAGAAGACGGACCCGGTCGCGGGCGCGGGCGCCGCCACGCAGCGGGCCCGGGCAGGTGTCGAGACGCGCCGGGGGGGGCGGTGCTGTACCCCCGCGCGGGCGCCGCGGCTCCCCCGCCGTCC
>JANNOC010000243.1:0-2338 GCA_031398865.1 Gemmatimonadota bacterium
GCCGTCGCGCGCATTCAGGAGTTCCTGGAGACGCATTTGCGGTAACACCCGCCGTCTTGGACCACGCCGGATCCTGATCGTATATTGGGTGCACCCTCACGCCGAGTCTTCCGGTCCTTGACCGGTTAGGGTTCGTTGAGATCCGGCAGCGCGGCTCGCATAAGCAGTTCCGGCATGCGGACGGCCGCGTGACGACGGTACCGATGCACGCCGGACGGGACATCTCGCCAACGCTTCTGCGCCAGATCTGCCGCGACATTCGCGTCCCCGGCGCCGAGTTTGTCAGCTCCTGGAGTGGACACGTTCATTGTTCGCCGCCCACCCATTGAGTAGCTTTTCCGCCCTGCCAGCTTCGCCCCGCGCGGACTCTCCGCCGCGAGTCCTCCTCGCGCACCGAACGTCGCACCCAATGGATCACGCGTGAACATTCACGAATATCAGGCGAAGGACATCCTGCGCCGCTACGGCGTACCGATTCCCGCCGGCGAAGTCGCCACGTCACCCGAGGCCGCTGAGGCACTGGCGACGCGCTATGGCGGCCCTGTGATGGTGAAAGCGCAGGTCCACGCCGGCGGTCGCGGCAAGGCGGGCGGCGTCAAGTTCGCCAGGACACCCGCGGAGGCGAAGGCGCACGCCGCGAAGATCCTCGGCATGCGCATCAAGGATCTCGTCGTGCAGAAGGTGCTTATCACGCCAGCCGCGGACATCGCCACGGAAGCCTACGTCGGAATCATCGTGGACCGCGCGCGCAAGAAGGCGGTGTTCATGGTGAGCGCCGCTGGCGGCATTGATATCGAAGAAGTCGCCGCCAAGACGCCCGAGAAGATTCTGTACCTCCCCGTGGACCCTCGTTATGGCCTGCAAGGCTACGAGGCGCTGCAGATGGGCTTCTTCCTGTACACGGACGCGAAGCAGGCGCGCGCGGCCGCGAAGATCATGCAGCAGTTGTATCGCGCGTTCGCCGACAGCGGTGCGTCGCTCGCGGAGATCAATCCGCTCGTGACGATACCGAGTGGTGAAGTGATCGCGCTGGACGCCAAGATGGTGGTGGACGACAACGAGCTCGAGCGTCGTCCGGAAATGGAGGCGCTGCGCGACGAATCGGCGGAGGCGCCGAGTGAGGTGGACGCGCGCAAGGCGAACCTCACCTTCATCAAGCTGGACGGCAACGTCGGATGCATCGTCAACGGCGCGGGCCTCGCGATGGCGACGATGGATCTCGTCAAATACTACGGCGGCGAGCCGGCGAACTTTCTGGACATCGGCGGCTCGTCCAATCCGGAAAAGGTGGTGAACGCGCTGCGGATCATTACGAGCGACCCTAACGTCAAGGCGATCCTGTTCAACATTTTCGGCGGGATCACGCGCACCGACGACGTCGCGAACGGCATCGTCACCGCCACGAAGCAGAACCCGTTGAAAGTGCCGATCGTGATCCGCCTGACGGGAACCAATGAGGAGATCGCCGTGAAGATCCTGGCGGAGAACGGCTTCAAGGCGATGACCGACATGGATGCAGCCGTGCAGGCGGCCGTCGCACTCGCGACCGGAAAAGGGGGCAAGGCCGCGTGAGCATTTTCATTGATTCGTCCACGAAGCTGCTGGTGCAAGGCATAACGGGACGCGACGGTTCGTTCCACGCGAAGCAGATGATGGAGTACGGCACGAAGGTCGTCGCCGGGGTGACGCCGGGGAAAGGCGGCCAAACCTTCGACGGCTCGGTGCCGATCTTCAATACCGTCGCGCAGGCCATCGAGGCGACGGGGGCCAACACTAGCGTCATCTACGTCCCGCCACCGTTTGCCGCGGACGCGATGATGGAAGCGGCGGCCGCGGGGGTGAAGCTCATCGTCTGCATAACGGAAGGCGTCCCGGTGCTGGACATGACGCGCGTGTATCCGTTCGTGCAGGACAAAGGTGCGCGGCTCGTCGGACCGAATTGCCCCGGGCTGATCACTCCCGGTGAAGCGAAGGTCGGCATCATCCCCGGCAACATCTGCACGGCCGGACCAGTGGGTGTGGTGAGCCGCTCCGGAACGCTGACGTACGAGATCGTTTACCTGCTCACACGCGCCGGCATCGGCCAGTCCACGTGCGAGGGGATCGGCGGCGAAGGGCCGAGAGAGTCGCTGGGAGACCTGCACCTGCATGACGTCACCATCGACGATGTACTTCCTCGCCACGTCGACGGCGCGCAGGTAGGCGCCGTCTCCGGTGTTCGACGTCGCCGTGGCGCCCGGGACCGGCCCGTGCTGTGGTGCCTGCAACGGCCGGCGCAACGCCTCTTGGAGGTGCTGCAGCCGCTCGCGTCCGTGGCGAAGCGCCATCGGATTGCGGG
>JANNOC010000248.1:0-1522 GCA_031398865.1 Gemmatimonadota bacterium
CATGACGACGAAGTCGTCGCCCAGCGCCAACTCGCGCGCGAGCGGGTTCTGCGCCCGCTCCACAGGCTCTGTCTCCTCTTCCCGCCCCCACGGCGGCACGATCACTGCCCGCCCGGTCTCCACGCCCCCGGCGATCACCCGCTGCTTCATGTACGCGCCGAGAACGACCACGAAATCCGCGCTGCGGTAGCCGAGGCCGTTCAACCAGGTGAGGGCGCGCGCGAGGAAACCGCGCTCGGACAGCATGCCGGCCGCGATCTCCCCCTCGGGATGCAGGTCCATCGACCAGATCGCGTAGCGCTGGCCACGCAGCCGGCGGGCGAGCCAGCCGAGCACCGCAATCAGCGGTGGCGTCGTGAGAAACACCACGTGCGTCGCGCGCGGAACGGCAACGAGTCGCAGCGCCACGCGCGCATAGAATGTGGCGTAGTCCACGATCCGCCCGAGATGAGAGCCACGGCCGAACGAAGTGCCGCGCACGCGCGTGATGCGTACCCCGTTCCTGACCTCTCGCGACGGCGCGGGAACCTCTCCGGCGACGTAATGGCCCTGGCTCGCGATCACGTCCACCTGCCAGCCGCGCCGCCCGAGATGCTCGGAAAGATCGGTGAGGTGCTGCGCCGTCGCCGCGACGTCCGGATGGTAGTGCTGATTGACAAACAGCACCGGCGGGGCGCGCCCCACGACGGCCCCGCGACCGCGAGACGGCGCTGCTATCGGCGTGCGCCCGCCAGTGGAGCGCTCTGCTCGCTCCGTCGCGATGCCTGCCGCGGCAGTGTGTACTTACCCGGTTGCGCGGCAAGCTGATCGCGTATCCACTCGTAGGTGCGTCGGAGTCCATCTTCGAGCGAGATCTGTGGCTCCCAGTGCAGCGCCTCTCGCAAGCGGGTGTTGTCGCTGTTCCGGCCGCGCACGCCCTGCGGCGCCGACAGGTCATGACGCCGGCGCACCGTCTTGCCAGCGGCCGCGGACACCATGTCCACCAGCTCGTTGATCGAGATGAGCCGGTCCTGGCCGAGATTCAGCGGCTCGCGATGGTCCGATCGCATGAGCTTGTGAATGCCCACGACGCAGTCATCCACGAAGCAATACGAGCGCGTCTGCTCACCATCGCCCCAGATTTCAATCTCACCACCGTCCTCCGCGAGCGCGATCTTGCGACAGATAGCGGCGGGGCTTTTCTCACGGCCGCCATCATACGTACCCAGGTGTCCGAAGATGTTGTGGAAGCGCACGACTCGCGTTTCCAGTCCGAAGTCCTCGTGATAGTGCCGGCACTGGCGCTCGGTAAACAGCTTCTCCCAGCCATAGCCATCTTCGGCGTCTGCGGGATACGCGTCCTCTTCCTTGAGCGGCTGCACGTCCGCCGACTGCTGCTTGTACAGTGGATAGATGCACGCGGAGCTGGTGAAGAGGTACCGCTTTGCACCATTGACGCGTGCGGCTTCGAGCATGTGCAGGTTGATCAGTGCGCTGTCGCGCATGATCATCGCCTTGTTATGCTCGATGAAGCCGATGCCCC
>JANNOC010000265.1:0-2939 GCA_031398865.1 Gemmatimonadota bacterium
TCGAGCGGGCGGGCGATGCGCTGCATGGGCCGCCGGCTGAGGCTCGTGTCACCGACGAAGCGCGCTGCGAACGGGTGCGCCGCTACCACTCCGGCAAGCAGCCGTGCCGTCGTACCGCTGTTGCCACAGGCCAGCGGCGCAAGCGGGGCACGCAGGCCGCCTAACGCGCGGCCACGCAGGACGAGCTCCGCCGTCCCGAACTGGGGGAGATCCACATTGAGCGCGCGAAGCGCGTCCGCCGTCGAGCGTACGTCGGCCGAGTTCAGAATGCCGCGGATGCGCGACGTGTCGGGACTCAGCGCGGCGCAGATCAGCGCCCGGTGCGAAATGGATTTGTCGCCGGGAACACGGACCGTGGCGCGTAGCGTCATCAGCGCAGCCATGCTTCGAGCACGGTGGACGCGTCCGTCTTCTGGTCACGATACTTGACGATGACCGGAGTCTGAAGCGAGAGCCCATCGCCGCCGGACCACTCGGTGCGCACCTGACGCGCACCTGGCACGACCACCGCACCCTCCGGAATCTCCAGCGGCTGTTCCGGCCCGCCGCGATGAATAGTCTGGCGTACCAGATCGTACACCGGCGTGCCTGGGTGAGAACCACGCCGGCGGCGAGGACCGCGCGAGCGCGTACCACCGTTCCCTCATATACGCCGCAGTTCCCGCCCACCACGACGTCGTCCTCGATCACAACCGGCGCTGCGTTGACCGGCTCGAGGACACCGCCGATCTGCGCGGCAGCACTGAGATGCACCCGTGCACCAACCTGCGCGCACGAGCCGACCAGTGCGTGCGAGTCGATCATTGTCGCCGCGCCCACGTAGGCACCGACGTTCACATACATGGGCGGCATGCACACGACACCGGGTGCCAGATGCGCGCCCCTGCGCACCGCGGAGCCGCCCGGCACGAGGCGCACGCGATCTTCCAGCCGAAACACCCGCGGCGGATAGGTGTGCTTGTCGTAGAAGCTGAAGCCGACGAAATCCTCCGTGCCGACGTTCATCTGCACGACTTCGCCGAGGCGGAAGCCGAGCAGAATGCCGCGCTTGACCCATGACACCGCGCGCCACGTCCCGTCCGCCGCGCGCTCGGCGGCGCGCACCGTGCCACTCTCCAGCCCATACAGCAGCTCGTCGATCGCGCCTTCCGCGTCCGATGGAAGCGGCTCTCCCACCGGCGTCGCGGCAAGCGCATCGATCCGCTCGCTCAGCGAGGTGTTCGGAGTCACATGCCGCTCCGACGCAACGGTGCGAGCGCACCCGCCGTGACGAGGCTCGCACGCAGCGCATCCACGTGCGTTTCGGCGAGCGGCACCAGCGGAAGACGCAACACGTTCTGAATCCTCCCCATCAGGCCGAGCGCGGCCTTTACCGGCACAGGATTCGATTCGATGAAGGCGGCTGACATCCATTCCAGCAGGCGGAGATGCAGCTCGCGCGCGCCAGCCATGTCGTCGTCGCGGCAGCGTTCCACAAGCTGCGCCATCAATCGCGGGGTCGCGTTCGAGGTCACGGAGATCAAGCCGTCGCCTCCCGCCGCCATCACCGCGAGCGTGAGCGCGTCATCACCCGAGAGCACGCTGAAGTGTGGGGGGCGCTCCCGAATGATCTCCGTGATCTGCGACAGATTGCCCGACGCTTCCTTGATGCCGATGATGCCTGGAATCTGTGCCAGGGCGAGCGTCGTGCGCGGCTCGATGTTGCTCGCGGTACGTCCCGGCACGTTGTACACGATGACCGGCAATTCCGCGGCCTCGGCGATGGCCGTGAAGTGGGCGATGAGTCCGCGCTGCGGTGGCTTGTTGTACATCGGCGACACGTGCAGCAGATGCGTCGCGCCCGCTGCGCGCATCTCCCTGGAGAGGGCGATGGCTTTGCGGGTGTCGTTGGAGCCGGCACCCGCGACCACCGGGACGCGACCCGCGGCCTGCTCCACGACAATCTCCACCACGCGGCGATGCTCGGCCGGCGACAGCGTGGCCGCTTCTCCGGTAGAACCGCAGGGGACCAGGAAATGAATCCCCTGCTCGATCTGCCAGGTCACCAGTGCCCGCAACGCGGCATCGTCGACATCTCCCGCCTGCGTAAAGGGAGTGACCAGTGCGGTGCCGCATCCGCTGAATCGCTGGGCCGTCATGGAGTCTCCGGAGTTCCGAGAACATCACGCATCTGAAATACACCACGGCGGCCGCTGACAGCGAGCCAGCGCGCCGCGCGCAATGCGCCGTCCGCGAAGACGCGACGGTCGCGCGCGACGTGTAGGAGCCGGATCTGCTCGAACGGCGCGTCGAAGATCAACTCGTGCGTGCCCGGCACGGAGCCGGTGCGCACGCTGGTAATCGGGACATCGCGTCCCAAGGCATCGGCGGCACGCCGCGCCAGCAGGCCGGCGGTGCCGGACGGCGCGTCCTTCTTGGCGGCGTGGTGCGTCTCGACGACGTGCGCGTCGAACGCATCCTGCCCGCGCAGCGCGCGCGCGGCGTGCTCCACCATCTCCGCGAAGAGATGGACGCCCACGGAAAAGTTGGAGGCCCAGAGCAGCGCGCCCTTACGATCGCGCACCTCACGGTCGAGCGTCGGCAGCGCATCATACCACCCGGTGGTTCCTACCACCACCGGGCAGCCCGCGGCGAGACACGCCCGAATGTTGCCGACGGCCGACGCGGGCTCCGTGAACTCGACCGCGACATCGGCATCGGCGAGCGTTGCGCGGGAGATGCCGCTTCCCGCGGCGGTGTGCGCGGAATCGATGGTCGCCACGACATGAAAGCCGCGCTCACCGGCCAGGTCGGCCAGTGCGTGGCCCATGCGTCCCATTCCGATGATGGCGAGGCGCAACGTGGGTACGGCAGTCACCGCGGTGCCAGTCACGTCGTCACTCCAGCGGGCGCCGGAAAGAAGACTGCGTGCAGCCGCTGCATCGCGGCCGCGACCTGAT
>JANNOC010000342.1:0-2636 GCA_031398865.1 Gemmatimonadota bacterium
GTGCGGTTTCCGGCGCTGGCAATGACGCTGCCGCCGCGCACAACGACGCAGCCGATCGGAACCTCGCCGGCTGCCTGCGCCGCGCGGGCCTCTTCAAGGGCCAGATCCATGAAGGATTGCGTCATCTTTCCTCGTGTCCACCCGCAAACTCTGTTATCAGCCCGGCAACCCAGGGCATGATCCCGAAAAAGCCTGCCCCCGGACTTGATCCGGGGTGGATACCGGTTTTCGGGTTGGATCATGCCCAAGCAAATAGATACGTGATGAGCCTGCTTCAGCGTAGCTGGATCAGGCTCCGGAGACGAGATTTTCAATGCCCCGCGACAATGACAAAGACAACCGGCGGCCGCCCGGCAAGCGCGGCCCACCCTCGCGCGGCGGCGGTGAGGGCGGGCGCGGCAAGCGTCCCCCCGGTGGCGGCTTTCGCAAGGACGGTGGCGGATTCAAGTCGCGCGAGGGACGCGCGGGCGCAGGGCCTCGCAAGGAGCGGGACGGCGCGCCGCGCGGCGAGGGACGCAGCGCTCGCCCGGCCGGGAAGAGCTTCGGCGACAAGCGCAGCGGCGGAAAGAGTTTTGGCGAGAAGCGCTCGTTCGGCAAGGGCGGCGGATTCCGGAAAGACAGCGAACGCGCTCCGCGCCGAGAATTCAATCGCGACGATCGTCCGAAGCGCGATTTCCGCACCGGAGAAGATCGTGGTGGTGAGCCGCGCACCGAGCGGCCTGCTCGCAGCGCCGCGCCGCGAGCTCCGTTCCGCAAGG
The DNA here is from genome assembly GCA_031398865.1 of Gemmatimonadota bacterium. Lineage (GTDB taxonomy): Bacteria > Gemmatimonadota > Gemmatimonadetes > Gemmatimonadales > Gemmatimonadaceae > JANNOC01. Next base: position 759 of record JANNOC010000342.1, read on the forward strand.
ATGGCGACCGGCCGCAGCGTCGCGACTTCAAGCGCGACGGTGACCGTCCGCCGCGTCGCGAATTCGATCGCGCCGATCGTCCGAAGCGCGATTTCCGTACCAGAGAAGATCGTGGTGGTGAGCCGGGCTCCGAGCGGCCTGCGCGGAGCGATGCGCCGCGCGCTCCGTTCCGCAAGGATGGCGACCGGCCTCAACGCCCGGACTTCAAGCGCGACGGCAACCGTCCGCCGCGGCGTGAATTCGATCGCGCGGCTCGTCCGAAACGTGATTTTCACACCAAAGACGAACGAGGTGGCGAGCGGCCTGCGCGCAGCGATGCACCGCGCGCCCCGTTCCGCAAGGATGGGGACCGGCCTTCACGTCCGGACTTCAAGCGCGACGGCGACCGCGCGCCGCGCCGCGATTTCAAGCGCGACGATCGCCCGCGCGGCGACAAGCCGTTCGGCGGCAAGCCGCGCGGTGCGAGGCCCGATGGTGACCGTCCGCGCTTCTCCCGCGATCGCGACGAACGTCCGCAAGGCGAGCGGCCGCGGCAGGCTCGTCCGCGCAGCGACCATGTCACGCGCACCAGCCACGCCTGGCGCGAGCATCCGAAGAACGAGGAAGCACCTGAAACGCGCGAGCGCGGCTATGAGGCCCGTCCGGCGTTCGGCGGCCGCGGTGAATATCGCGAACGCAAGCCCGATCGCGATGTCCGCAAGCGCGAACCGGCCAGTGCCGCGCCGGCCGCGCCGAAGAAGGCCGGCGACCGCATCGCCAAGCTGATGGCGCGCGCGGGCCTCTGCTCGCGCCGCGACGCCGAAGAGTGGGTCAGGCAGGGGCGTGTCAGCGTCAACGGCCGCGTCATCGACTCGCCCGCGCTCGACGTGACCGCAAACGATACAGTGCTGGTCGATGGTGCGCCGATTCCGGAACGCGAGCGCACGCGGCTGTTCCTCTATCACAAGCCAAGGGGCCTCGTGACCACGCACGCCGATCCGGAAGGCCGTCCAACGGTGTTCGAGTCGCTGCCGGAAGGATTGCCGCGGCTGATCAGCATCGGCCGCCTCGATTTCAACACCGAAGGCCTGTTGCTGCTGACCAATGACGGCGGGCTCGCGCGCGTGCTCGAGCTGCCGGACACCGGCTGGCTGCGGCGCTACCGCGTGCGTGCGCATGGCGCGATCACGCAGGAGCGGCTCGACGAGTTGCGCAAGGGCGTCGAGGTCGATGGCGTGAAATACGTGCCGATCGAGGCGACGCTTGAGCGCGATCAGGGCGCGAATGTGTGGGTTCTGTTCGCGATCCGCGAAGGCAAGAACCGCGAAGTGCGCAATGTGATGACGCATCTCGGCCTTGAGGTGAACCGGCTGATCCGCGTGTCCTACGGACCGTTCCAGCTTGGCGAAATTGCCGAGGGCCAGGTCGAGGAGGTGCGCAGCCGGTTGCTGCGGGATCAGCTCGGCGACCGGATCACGGCCGCCGCCGGCGCGGATTTTCAACTGCCGGTGCGTGAGGATGAAGCTGAGCCGCAGGAGCGGGCGGACGTTGCAACGGAAAAGCCACGCCGACGCACGGGGCTGATCGCCGATCGCAAGGGCCGCCGCGTGCTGGTCGAGCGCGCCGCGCGCACCGACGGCGACGAGGACAAGCCGTCGCCCCGCAAGCCGCCCAGCGCCTACAAGGGCAAGCGCGACCGCGCGCCGAAGGATACTTGATCATGAGCGTGATCTTGTCGGAAAACCGGTTCCCACTTTTCCGGATCACGCCCCCCATGCGCGTAGTTGCCGGACGGCTGCGTGGCCGGACGATCGCCTCACCGTCGTCGCAAGCGATTCGCCCCACCGCGGATCGCCTGCGCGAGGCGCTGTTCAACATCCTGATGCATGCCTATGGCGA
>JANNOC010000668.1:0-8617 GCA_031398865.1 Gemmatimonadota bacterium
CGGCGGCCTCACCGTCGTGCGCGAGCTGATGCGGCAGCTTCCGGAAGAGAGCATCATCTATTTCGGGGACACGGCGCGCGTCCCCTACGGTCCGAAGAGTCCCGACACCGTGCGACGCTACAGTCACGAGATCACGGGCTATCTGCGCGAGCAGGGCGTCAAGGCAGTCGTCGTGGCCTGCAATACGGCCACCGCGCACGCGCTGCCAATGCTCGTGGGCGAGCTGCCGCTCCCCGTTATCGGTGTGGTGGAGCCGGGCGCGCGCGCGGCGGTGGACGCGTCATCGAATTACGAGATCGGCGTGATCGGCACGACGGGGACGATCAACTCGGGAGCCTACGAGCGCGCGATCCGCGCTCTGGCACCTAACGCCGATATCGTCGCGCGCGCCTGTCCACTGCTCGTCCCGCTGGTGGAGGAAGGCTGGCTCGACACCGAAGCCACGCGGTTGATCGCGCGCGAGTACCTCTCGCCGCTCGCACAGAAGGGGATCGATACGCTGGTGCTCGGTTGCACGCATTACCCCTTGCTCAAAGGGCTGCTCGCCGAGATCCTCGGCCCCAACGTGCAGCTGATCGACAGCGCCGAGCAGACCGCGCGAGAGACGAGTCGCGTCCTGGACGAAAAAGGGCTGCGCGCGCCGCGGGGCGCCACGCCTGCACATCGCTTCATCGCGTCGGATGCGCCCGAGCAGTTCCTACGGCTGGGTCAGCGCTTTCTCGGCACGGCGCTCGAGCGTGTTGAGACGGTCACCCTCGGCTGAGCCGGGCGACGATCGCCAGCGCCGCAGCTCGATGTGCGACTCCGTGACGCGCAGATAGGTCGGCTGGTCCAGCCACGATCCGGCGTTCGCGAACACGCCACCGGTTCGCGCGCGCTCCAGCGCCGCGACGTGCGAGTGCCCGTACACGAGCAAGTCCAGCGAGGGTGCGGCGTCCAAGTGCGCCTGCGCCACCGCGCGAAGCCCGGCGCCCCCATCGCGCGCGCGGTGCTCGCGACTCGCAGCCGAGCTGCCCGTCGCCAGCCGCGTTGCCCAATCCGGATGCAGCATCCGGAAGGCGCGAATGGCGGCCGGGTGACGCAGCAGTCGCCGCAGCAGGCGATACCGGCGATCCTCCACCTCGCGCAAACCGTCGCCGTGGTCCACGTGCGTGCGCCACCCCGCGATGCTGCCGTCCCATGCTCCCACGTGGTAAGTGACGCCCACGTCGCGCTGCAAGACATCGCCGCCCCAGCAATCATGGTTGCCGGCCACCCACACAATCTCGACGCCACGTTCGCGCAACTCGGCGAGTGCCGCCAGCACGCGAAAACTCCCGCGGGGGATCACCGTTTTCCATTCGAACCAGAAGTCGAACAGGTCACCATTGATCAGCAGCGATTCCGCCCGCCCGGGGAGCGCGTGGAGGAACGCCAGGAAGAGGCGTTCCACGTCGGGCGTCGCAGTACCGAGGTGCAGGTCGGAAACGATGTAGCACGGGGAGCGGAGCACGCGGGGAGTTTAGCGCCCCCGCTGTCCCTTTACAAACCCGGAGGGAGCACGCACTTTCCCCGGCGGTGCTACACCCTACGGAGGAATGATGCCCCAGAACGCTCTTGGCCTCATCGAGACGAAAGGACTCGTGGGCGCCATTGAGGCCGCGGACGCAATGGTCAAGGCGGCAAACGTGAAGTTGATCGGCAAGGAGAAGGTCGGAGGCGGTTATGTGACGGTGTTCGTGCGCGGCGATGTCGGCGCGGTCAAGGCCGCCACCGACGCCGGAGCCGCGGCGGCCGAGCGTGTCGGCGAGCTGGTGTCCGTGCACGTCATCCCGCGTCCGCATAACGATCTGGAGGCCATTCTTCCGCAGGGCGCGTCGGGAGACACCTGAGTGGCCTGGTCGGATGAAGCACTCGGTCTCGTGGAGACGCGGGGGCTGGTGGGCGCGATCGAAGCGGCGGACGCCGGCGCGAAGGCGGCGAACGTCCGGCTCCTCGGCCAGGAGCGAGCCGACGCCGGGCTGGTGACCGTGATGTTCGGCGGTGACGTCGCCGCCGTCCGCGCGGCGGTGGACGCGGCATCAGCGGCGGCGGAGCGCGTGGGGCAGCTCATCTCGGCCCACGTGATTCCGCGTCCGCACAAGATGCTCGACGTCATCGAAGGTGATGACGACGATAAGCCGGCGCGGGAGCCGCCGATTTCGGGCGGCCGCTATGACATCGCGCAGCTTGAGGGCGCGAAAGTGGTTGACCTGCGCGCGATGGCGCGTCGCGTCGACCGCTTTCCTATCAAGGGACGCGACATCGCGCGCGCCGGACGCGACGAGCTGCTCGCGGCGTTCCGCACGCTGAACGCCTGAGGGCGTCGCCGTGGACGCCGACCTTCGCAGCATCCAGGACGCGCGCGATCTGGTTGTGCGCGCGTCCGGCGCGCAGCGCGCATTCGCGAACGCCGATCAGGCGACGGTGGATCGCGTCGTGCGCGCCGCCGCGGGCGCCGCGAGCGCCGACGCCGAGCGTCTCGCGCGCCTCGCGGTGGACGAGACGAAGATGGGCGTCTACGAGCACAAGGTCATCAAGAACCGTTTTTCGGCGGAGTTCCTGCTCGAGTACATCCTGCCGATGCAGACCGTCGGCGTTCTGCGCGAGGACAAGTCGCGGGGCACACGCGAGCTCGCGGTGCCGATGGGCGTCGTCGGTGCGATCATTCCCACGACGAACCCGACGTCCACCGCGATCTACAAGGCGCTGATTTCGATCAAGGCGCGTAACGCGATTGTGATGTCGCCGCATCCCCGCGCCTCACGCTGCGTCGTGGAAACCGCGCGGGTGATGGAAGCGGCCGCCGTCGCCGCGGGCGCTCCGGCCGGTCTCATCAACTGCATGAGCGAGCCGACGCTCGAGGGCACGAACGAGCTGATGCGGCACAAGCTCACGGCCGTCATTCTCGCGACCGGCGGCACCGATCTCGTGCGCGCGGTCTACACCGCGGGGAAGCCCGCGTACGGTGTTGGGCCCGGCAACGTGCCCGCGATCATTGAACGCACGGCGCGTATCGACAAGGCAGTGGCCGATGTCGTGGACGGAAAGACGTTTGACGCCGGTGTGCTGTGCTCGGCGGAAAACTCCGTGGTGGTGGACGCACCGATCGAGAAGCAGGTGCGCGACGCCTTCACGCGGGAGCGCGGTTACTTCTGCTCGCCGGACGAGAAGGCGGCGCTCCAACGCGCCATGATTCCGCCATCGGGGAAGGGCATCAATCCGGACGTCGTCGGTCAGCAGCCGGTGGACATCGCGCGGCGAGCGGGCTTCACGGTGCCGCCCGACACCAAGCTGTTGATCGTCAACCTCACCGCGGTTGGGCGCGCGGATCCGCTCAGTCGCGAGAAGCTGTCGCCCGTCCTCGGTTTCTTCGTCGAGGATGGCTGGGAGAAGTGTTGTCTCCGTGCCATCGAGCTGCTGCGCTTTGGCGGGATCGGTCACACGCTCGCCATCCACAGCCAGGATGAACGTGTGATTCACCAGTTCTTCCTCGAGAAGCCGGCCTTTCGCATCGTCGTCAACAGCAACTCGGCGCTCGGTGCGGTGGGGTACACCACGGGCTTTGCACCCGCCATGACACTCGGCCCCGGCGCGTGGGGTGGCAGTATCACGTCCGACAACGTGACGCCGCTGCACCTGATCAACATCAAGCGGCTCGGCGCCGAAGTGCGGCCATATCGTGATCCGCTGCGCGACGCGACGCCTGGCGTCGCCCGGCCTGCGCACCTCACCGCCGCGCGCGCCCAAGCGCCCGCGGCGCGCGGCGCGGACACAGCACGCACGGGCGCGCTCCCCGATCCCGCGCTGACAACGGGCGACGTGCAGCGTATCGTGGACCAGTTCCTTCAGGAATTCCGGACGACCCGCCGATGACCGAGCAGGAGCTCGATAGGCTCGCCGCACTGATTGCAGCCGCGCTCACACAACCCGCGCCGCGCGTCTCGAATCCGCGGGAGCCGGCGGCCAGGAACGAGCCGTGGCTGCGTCCCCCGGTGCGACCGGAACTGTCGACGCGCGGCGGAGAGGCACCGTTGTGGAGTGGCGCGGCGCAGTCGCTCGAGGACATTGCACCGCGCGAGGGCACGCGCGAGGGATCGCCCGCGCGCCGCATCTCCACGTCGGAGCTGACCAATGTCACACGTGCCGCGGCTGCGGGGCGCGGAGCCCCACTGCAGGGTGCCGGTTCCGCGAAGTCTGCGAACGCCGGCCAGATCGGGCGCCCGCGCGCGCGCGGCGCGGCGCCCCTGCAGGTGCCGATCGGCGTGTCCAACCGGCACATCCACCTCTCGTCCGCGCATTTTCGCGAGCTGTTCGGCCGCGGCGAGCCCGCGGTGCATCGCAGTATTACCCAGCCCGGACAGTTCGCCGCCGTGGAAAGAGTGGATGTCATCGGACCGAAGGGAAAGCTCGACGCGGTGCGCATCGTCGGTCCCGCACGTGGTGAGACGCAGTTGGAGATCTCGCTCGCCGACAGCAGGCGATTGGGTGTCATGCCTCCCATCGTCGCGAGCGGATCGCTCGCAACGTCCGTGGGGAGCGTGACGCTGTCGGGGAGTGCCGGGCAGGTGAAGCTGGCGCGCGGCGTGATCGTCCCGGCGCGCCATCTCCACCTCAGCGCCGCGGACGCGAAGCGCTGGGGGCTGCGTGACGGAGACCGTCTCACGATTCGCTGTGGTGCCGGCCCGCGCGAGGCGACCTTTCACAACGTGCTCGTGCGTGCAGGCGACCAGTATGCCACTGAGTTTCATCTCGATACGGACGAGGCGCATGCGGCCGGTGTGCAATCGGGCGACGTCGCGAACGTGATCGGCTGGAACTCGCCCGCGGGTGCAACGCGCCCCCTCGTGACGGAGCGCGATGTTGTCGCGCTTGCGCGCTCAGGTGGCCGGCTCCCTGACAACGCGATCCTGACGCCCAGCGCCCGGGATCGCGCCCGCGCACTCCGCTTGCTGGACGCGTGAGCCTCGCGCGCGGCTCGATCGAGCTCCGAGTGCGGTACTCGGAGACCGACCAGATGCGCGTGGTGTATCATGCCAACTATCTCACCTGGTGCGAGGTCGGCCGCACAGAGCTGATCCGGACCCTGGTCCAGAGTTACGCGTCATTGGAAGATTCCGGGATCAGGCTGGCCGTCGCGGACGCGTCCATTCGTTATCATGCTCCCGCACGGTACGACGACCGGATCCGGGTGGACACGACGCTCACGGCGGTGCGCTCACGCACCCTTACCTTCGATTACCTGATCTTCAATGCGGACACCGAGTCCCGGCTCGTCAGCGCTCGTACCATCCTCGTCTCGCTGGATCTCGACGGCCGGAGCATCACGCTGCCGCCAGCGATTCGCAACGCTCTGGACGCGGCCAGCGGCGCGTAGAGCGCTTGCGACCGCGGCGATCGCCGCCGCGTTAGGCTGCGCCGGTCGATCCGCCGGCCCGCTTGCCGCTGGCCCAGCCTGGTCACCCGGCGACGTCGAGCGGTACGCGCGCATCCTCGCGATGACGGACGCGCGCCGTGCCGACACGCTTGTCCTCGATGCGGCGCTTGCGCCCCCGTCGCGTCGGGAGGTCCGCGCCGCTGCCGCATCGGCAATCGGCCAGCTGCGCGCGACGCAACGCGTCGTCGCGCTGCGGACGCTCATTGCCGACTCGGACACCGCGGTTGCCGCGAATGCCGCGTACGCGCTCGGGCTGCTGCGTGACACCGCAGGCGTCTCCGCGCTGGGCGCGGCGTTGGCATCGCGACCCCGCGTGGCCGTCGAGGCCGCCTGGGCCCTCGGCGAGATCGGCGAGCCATCGCGCCGGGAGATACTCACGGCGCTCGGCGCGCGACGCGAGGCCGAGGTCGTGCGCGAGCTGCTGCTTGCGGCGGCGAAGCTGCGCCCCGTTCCCGTCGAGGCGATCGTGCCGCATCTCGGGAGCAGTGACGACCAGGTCCAGTGGGCAGCGGCCTACGCGATTGCGCGCCCTCGCGCGGCCGCGGGAACGCGGGCACTGCTGCCCCTCGCGAACGCTCGCAGCGCTGAGGTCCGTGCCCAGGTCGCCAGTGCGCTCCGCCTGACGATGACCGGTGACTCGCTGTCCGCCGATGCGCTACGCGCGCTCGGCGTGCTCGTGCGCCACAGCAATCCGCATGTGCGCATCAATGCCGTGCGCTCGCTTGCCACGCACGGAGCCGCCGGTAACGCCGGCGTGGTGGCCGCGATCGCTGACCCGGATGCGAACGTTCGCATTGCCACCGCGCAGAGTCTTGGCCTGGCGGGCGTGCGCGACGACGCGACGTGGGGAAGGCTCCTCGCGGCCGACACGACGCTGGCTTTCCGCCGTGGCGTGCTTGAATCGGCGGCGCGCGCAGGGATCATTCGCCCGGAATTGCGGACGATGGCGCGACATGCCGACTGGCGCGAACGGGCCGCGGCCGCCTCAGCAGGGGGTGCCGCCTCCGACGTCTCAAAGGCGGGGGAGATCCTGTTCCCGCTCGGGCGCGACTCGGATGCGCGCGTGCGCGAAGCAGCGGTGAGCAGCATCGCGGCGTATCCGGACTCCACGTCGCCCGCCTGGCGCCGCGACTCCCTCAGGGCGCAGCTCCTCGATCGCGATGACTTCGTGCGTGCTGCGGCGCTCGGCGGACTGCAAGCTGGCGCGCGCGCGCGGGAGGTACCCGTCATCCTCGCCGCCTATCGCGCCGCGGCCCGCGACTCCTCGAACGATGCGCGGCTCGCGGCACTGCGCGTGGTCGTCGCCGCCTGGCGCAGCGACAGCGCCGGATTCCCGGATTCACTTCGCGCCGTGATTCGAGCGCTGCCCGCGCCGCATGATGGATTGGAACGCGCGGAAGGGCATGGCGTCTCGCTCTTCAGCGCGTGGCCAGGCGCCGAAGGCAGGTCGCGCTCGCAGGACTGGTACGCCGACCTCGTCGAGCGCTACGTGATTCCGGCCGCCGCCGGCGACCCGCCGCGAGCGACGATCGTCACGTCCCGTGGAAGTATTACGCTGGAGCTGTTCGGCGCGGAGGCACCGTGGACAGTTGCCAACTTCGTGCTGCTGGCGCGCGCCGGTTTCTACGCGAACACGCGCTTTCACCGGGTGGTGCCAAACTTCGTGGCGCAGGACGGCGATCCCCGCGGCAATGGCAGCGGCGGGCCGGGCTATGCCATTCGGGATGAGATCAATCGCCATCGGTACGGGCGGGGCGTCCTCGGCATGGCGCTCTCTGGTCCGCACACCGGGGGAAGCCAGTACTTCATCACCCATTCGCCGCAGCCACACCTCGATGGTCGCTACACGGTGTTCGGGCGTGTCGTGGACGGCCTGCGCGTACTCGATGCGATCGTTGAGGGCGATGTCATTCAGAGCGTCGTGGTTCCATGAGCCCTCGGCGGCGCACGACCATCGGTTTTTCTGGCGCGGAATACCGGCGCGAATGGCATGGCTCCGCGTGTCTCCTTGCGTGCGTGGTCGTTCTGGCTGGGTGCGTGCCGAAGGCGCCGGCGCTGACCGGCGTCCCCGCCCCGGCGCGCATCCCGAGCGCGCAACTCCCGGCGGGGCACCAGCGCGTGCTGTTCCGCTGGTCGTACGTGGAAGGCGAGCTCGACGCACAGGGTGACGGCGTCGCGCGCATCGCGGCGCCGGACAGCGTGCGTCTGGACCTCTTCCTCACGGGAGCGATCGGGGGGAGCGGCACCGCGTTTCTCATCGGCGACACGATCTTCGCGCCCGGCGGCGATCCCGTTAGGCGGTATCTGCCATCGCCGCCACTGTTGTGGGCGGCGTTGGGACGGTCCGCCGTGCCGCCAGCGCCGGACACCGTGGCACGCGTTGACGGCGACACGCTCCGGGCCGACATTGGACGGGGCGGGCGCGTGTGGCGTCTCACCTTCGTGGGCGAGCGCCTCGTCGCCCTGGACCGGCTCGATGGTGGCCGCCGTCTCGAGCGAGTGGTGCGGAGCGCGGGGGGCAACGTGCGTTACGTGCACGAGCAGAGCAACCGGTCGCTGCGGCTGGAGATTACCCGGACGGTGGAGGCAGGGCCATTTGACGCAGCGATCTGGAATCGCTAGCTGGATCCTCCTCGTCGTACTGTGGGCGGGATGCTTTCCCTACGGCTTCGCGGGGGGCGGGTTGCCCGCGCACATCGACACCGTGGCGATCATTCCATTCGATAACGAGACGTCGTCGCCCGAGGTGCAACGTGAGTTGTTCGATCTCATGCGCAAGGAGATGCGCGGACGGCTCGGCGTCCGGGACGCATCGGAGTCGAAAGCCGATGCTATTGTCCGCGGGACGATCCTGCGGTACGATGTGGACATCCCGATTGGCGTGAGCGCCGATCCAGCGCAATCGCTGACCGCGCGGCGCAAGCTGCAGATCGTACTCGACGTCGAGATCGTGGATCAGAGCACCGGCAAGGCGCTCTGGCAAAAAAAGGGATTGATCGTCGAAGGCGAGTACGCTGAGCGCAACGAACGGGACGGACGCCGTGCCGCGCTGCAGAAGGCGGTGAACGACGTCGTCGAAGGAGCCCAGTCCCAATGGTGAGACGACGCGCTGGCCGGTCCGCACTGGGATGCCTGGTGATGCTGCTCCTCCTGGCGGGGATC
>JANNOC010000391.1:0-5255 GCA_031398865.1 Gemmatimonadota bacterium
TTATTGAGTCGCGCTTCGCAGCTTATGCGCGGTGTTAGACTGACCGGGAGAATCTCGTGTGAAGAGGAGGTGTGATGTGATCACCAGAGCGGCATTGTCGGTCCTCGTGCTATTGGGCGGCGGCACCTTGGCAGAGTCTAAGGCTCCGGGCCGCGTGTCGGACGAGGAACTCGTCCGCTCACTCGATGACCAGGAGCGAGCAGCTGCTCTGAAGCGGGATGTGGCTGCACTCGAGCGCCTATGGTCGGATCAATTTACCGTCAACGCGCCAAATAACCAGGTGGTCGTCGGTAAGGCCGCAGTCCTGGACACATTCGTGCGCACAGGCGTCATTAACTTTTCGTCGTTCGAGCGACAGATCGAATTCGTGCGCGTTGACGGCGACTTCGCCATCATCATGGGTCTTGAGACTGTGAAGCCACTCAGCGACGCGCCGAGCGCTGGGCTCGTCGCCGGGAAGACGGTCAAACGGCGCTTCACGAATATCTGGAAGAAGGAGGCGGGTACTTGGCGTCTATTCGCGCGTCACGCCAACGTGATCCCGACGCGTGATCGCTAGGTGGTTCGACACGAACGCGTGGCACCAGGCGCGGTCTAACAACGAGATGCACCTGACGAGGTCCGCGCATGGGCAGCCGGAGCGCGGCCCTCGCAGGTGATCTCGGTGTTGGGCCGCGAGCATTCAGTCGGATTCAACGCATGACTATGTGCTCTTACGACCGTAGGACGTTTCTCCTAGCCGGCATCGGTGCCGCGGCAGGGTTCGCACTGCGACCAGCCTTTGCGCAATCGCAAGATGTGGCCGCCCTCACGCTGAAGGGGGCGTCGGAGCAACTGCGACGCAGGGCAGTTTCTGCGGTCGAGCTCACGCAGGCCTGCATCAAGCGAATCGAGACGCACAACCCAACGCTCAACGCCTTCATCACCGTCACGGCCGAGCAAGCTCTCGCTACGGCGCGCCAGATGGACGCGGAGCGGCAACGGGGCAGGTGGCGAGGCCCGCTTCATGGCATTCCCATCGCGCTGAAGGACAACCTAGACACCGCCGGCATTCGGACCACGGCAGCCAGTGAGTTGTTTAAGGACCGTGTGCCGTCGGAGGATGCTGAAGTCGTCCGAAGGTTGAAGGCTGCGGGCGCGATTCTCGTTGGTAAGACCAACCTTCATGAATTCGCCTACGGTGGAAGCTCGACGGTGAGTCATTTCGGGCCGGTGCGGAATCCATGGGCGCTCGAGCGCATTCCGGGCGGATCGTCTGGGGGTTCGGCGGCCGCGACGGCAGCCAATCTGTGTTTCGGATCGTTGGGCACGGATACGGCGGGATCGGTGCGCATGCCAGCGTCGTACTGCGGCGTCGTGGGATTCAAGCCGACATACGGCCGGATCAGCAATCGCGGCGTAATTCCATTGTCCTGGACACTTGATCACGTCGGCCCGCTCTGCAAGACCGTCGAGGATACGGCCCTGCTACTGGGCGTGATTGCGGGTTTCGACGCGCTTGAGCCGACGAGTGTGGACCTGCCTGTCCCCGACTACAGTCGCGCCGTGCGAACTCGTACGGCGCGACTGCGCGTGGGGACCCCACGAGTCCCGTTTTTCGACAACCTTGATCCCGAGATCGAAAAAGCCGTCGAGACCGCGCTCGACGTCGTCCGTCGCCTGACCTTGAGCGTGCAGGAGGTGCACGTTCCCACTATTGCCGCCATCGGTGCCTCGCCGATCCACCGGGCGATCTTCGGGCCCGAAGCCTTTGCATATCATTCACAATGGCTTGCAGCCTCTCCGGAGAAGTATCAATCACCAACGCGCGAGCGACTTGTCGCCTTCTCGTCGCCCGTGACGCAACAGGACTACGTCCGGGCTCGCCATCAATGTGACGTGCTTCGGCGAGAGATCGTCAAGGTATTTGCAGCCATCGACCTGCTGGTGACACCGACCGTCGCGGGTCCGCCCTCGACGATTGAACCTCTTATGCAACACGCGGATCTCGATGCTGGCAGGACCAGGAACGCCTGGCCCTTCGCCGTCTATGGACTTCCGGCCATTAGCGTGCCTTGCGGGTTCACCACGGCCGGACTCCCGGTTGGGCTGCAGATTATCGGTGCTCCGTTTGCAGAAGGCACCGTTCTGGCACTGGCGCACGCCTACGAACAGGCCACCGAGTGGCACAAACGACATCCAGCTCTGAATGCGGGCTAGGCATCACAACACTCTTCGTCGATGAAATGCTCGATCCGCACTCCCACGCTCAGGTGGCGAAGGGACGCCCCTTCTGGTGGCAGATGCGAGGCAGTCGGCGAGCCTTGCACGGCCCAACATCGCATGCAGCCGACAGCGCGGTTGTGTGGTGAGCGCGCTGCGGCTGATGCCCGACGTTGGGCGTTCAGGTACAGGAGAGGATGGAAATGGCGAGCACCTCAACCCGAAGAACCTTTGTAAAACAGGCGGGCCTCCTCCTGGCGGCAGCTCACGCCGATCCATGGTTGAAGCTCGCCTCTGCAGCGGACAGCAGGAGCGTGATCGCGGCGACGTCGGCTGGCAGAGTGCGCGGGATCGCGGTGGAGGACATCAAGATCTTCAAAGGGATTCCCTATGGTGGAACAACGGCTGGCAAGAACCGCTTCATGCCGCCGACCAAACCCACCGCGTGGACCGGCACTCGAGATGCCTTGACGTGGGGACCCACTGCGCCGCAAACGGTTGGGGCGGGCGCGGGACAGTCGGACGGTCCGGGAGAAGCTGAAGATTGCCTCGTCCTGAACGTGTTCACGCCAGCCCTGGGCGACGGCCGGAAACGACCTGTTATGGTCTGGCTGCACGGCGGTGGCTTCTCGACTGGGTCAGCTTCGCGACCGATTCTCGACGGATCCAGCCTGGCCCGTACCGGCGATGTGGTGGTCGTGAGCATCAACCACCGTCTCAACGTTTTCGGATTCACGTACCTCGGCGAGGCATTGGGCTCGGATTTCGCGTCTTCCGGTGCGGTCGGCCTGTTAGACATTGTGGCGGCACTTCGCTGGGTACGCGACAACATCGATCGCTTCGGCGGCGATCCGAACCTCGTCACTATCTTCGGGCAGTCCGGCGGCGGGCGAAAGGTTGCCACCCTGATGTCGATGCCGAGCGCCAGAGGGCTCTTTCATCGCGCCGTGATCGAAAGTGGAGCCGTGCTGCGTTTGACGCCGCCGGTCGACGCGATCCAATACACGTCGCTCCTGCTGGCCGAGCTCGGACAAAAGGCCGGTCAGCTCCGCGAACTCCAGAGCGCGCCCACATCCCGGCTGCTGCAGGCGAATGCGGCGGTGATCGACACGTTGACTGAACGGGCACCAGGTTGGACGGCCAATTCACCGACGGTTGACGGGAACGTTGTGCCGAGTCATCCCTGGGATCCTGCCGCGCCGGCCCTCTCTGCCGCGATTCCGCTGCTGATCGGGTATGCACGCACGGAGGAAACACTCTACGACCGGCCCACACCGGAAAAGGTTGCACTCGATGAGGCCGGGTTGAAGCAACGAGTAGCTGCCAGGCTCGGCATCGACCCGGAGCGCGTGATCGAGACATACCGCACGGCTCATCCCGAGGCAACGCCATGGGACCTCCATATCCTGATTGCCACCGATCATCCTCGGGGAACCTACTCTCGGGAACTGGCAAAACGCAAAGCCGATCAGCGAGCGGCTTCCGCGTTCATGTATCGCTTCGACTGGGAGACGCCGGAGGGCGGAGGGCGCATGCGCTCGCCCCATACCATCGAAGTGCAGTTCGTCTTCAACAACATCAAGATCGGGGGTACGCTCATCTCCAACAGGCCTGACGCCTACTTGCTCGCCGACAAGGTGAGCGCGGCGTGGGTGGCATTTGCCCGCACTGGTAATCCCAACACGCCGGGGCTGCCACGGTGGCCAGCCTACTCCTCCGGGTCGCGCGATACCATGCTGTTCAAGAGCGAGAGCCGGGTGGAGCAGGATCCCGATCGCGGGCCACGACTTGTGATGGAGCAAGTATTGAAACTGTCATAGTCCGGACGCTCGAGGCTTGGAAGGAACTGGTCTGAATTACCCTGCGCGGTCTAACAGCGATTGCAGCCGGCGGGCGATGGTTTCATGATGGCCCACGGCTGAGCGCGGCCGTTGGGCCGCCAGCAGACAAATCGATGGCGACGATCATGTGCACGCGGAACCTCTGGAGCGCCATCGGTGGGCGTGGCGTGCTTCCTGCGAGGCGCGCTGATTCCGAGGGCGGCGCGAAACTCCGTGCGTGGTCGGCTCGGGAGTTAGTAACCCGGCCAGGGCCTTTGCTCATCGCGTTGGAAGAGACGACGTACCTGACCGTCGTGTGCCCGCTCTTGCCGCTGCCGGAGTTTCTCGTCTCCTTCGCGGCGTCCCTCGGGGCAGAACTGGACATCCTCGGGGTGCCGCGTGCGGCAATCGAGATCGAGGTGGGCGAAATTCTGGAGCGTCCGCGCTTCGCCAAGAACGACAACCGGAGCTTGCTTGGTTCTCTCAACGATGTCGCCTTTCACGCGGACGTCCTGCTGGAGGACGAGCGCCACCTGAGCTTGCGCGGTCTTCAGAAGATTCAGGCGGAGTTGAATGGAATGCCGCACGTCCATCACGAGCCCGCCTTTCCGGATCAAGCGGTACGGCTGCTCTTTAGCGCAGCAGCCTCCGCTTAGCGGGGCTGGGCGGTCGAACATGGTTTGCAGCCGACGGCGGCCAGTGCGATGATGAGCCGCCGCGGCTGAAACGAGGCCTGACAGGTCCAGGAGGCGAAGATGCAGCGTGATGTCAGCCGGCGAAATTTCATGGTTGCCGGCGCCGCGCTGGCGGGGGGTGCGCTGTTCTGGGCGCCGCGGAAGCTGGAGGCAGTGCCGCGCTTGCGCGTGACCGGGTTCGAGCTGTTGCCGATGCGGGCGACGGCACGAACCGTGTGGCTGTTCGTGCGCCTGCGGACCGATGCGGGACTGACCGGGCTGGGGGAAGCCTCGGACGCGTTCGGGTTCGCTAATACGTCGAAGCAGGACGCCTCTCGAATGGAGTCGGAGCTCCGCGGATTCTTCGAGCTCATCGACGGCAAGTCGCCGCTCGACATCGGCGCGTATCGCCAGCGGGGCGAGCCTGTCGCCGCCAAAGGGGGTCTCATCCCCGCTACCGCGTACAGCGCGATCGAGCAGGCGCTGTGGGATCTGGCGGGGAAAGCGTTGGATGCGCCAACCCACACGCTGTTCGGCGGAAAAGTTCGGGACACGCTTC
>JANNOC010000392.1:0-11893 GCA_031398865.1 Gemmatimonadota bacterium
CTTTGCGCGATAAAGTGATCCTACTCCGCCGCGCGCAACTCCCGCTTGGAGCCGTAGCTCGCATCGTATCGGGCCACCGACTCCAGCACGATCCGCGCAGCCTCGTCGCTCTTCCCCCAGCCGATGATCTCCACGCGCTTCCCCTCGAGATCCTTGTACGTCCGGAAGAAGTGCTCCACCTCCTTCAGCAGGTGCTGCGAGATGTCGGCGATGTCGAAGTACTCCTGCTGGAAGGGATCATGCTGCGGCACGCCAAGAATCTTGTCGTCCGGCTCGCCACGATCGAGCATCTTGAGCACGCCTATGGGCCGCACATCGATCTGGCATCCGGGAAAAGTCGGCTCGCCGATGCGCACGAGCACGTCCAGCGGATCCCCGTCCTCGTGCAGGGTCCGCGGGATGAAGCCGTAGTCGCCGGGGTAGTGCACCGCAGAGTACAACACGCGGTCGAGGCGCAGGAATCCGGTGTCCTTGTCGAGCTCGTACTTGTTGCGGCTGCCGCGCGGGATTTCGACGATCGCCGTGACCTGGTCCGGCGGATGCGGGCCGGGGACGAGGTCCTTCCAGGGGTGGATCACGAGTGCGCGGACTCCGTGGCGCGAGTCTCCGAGGCGGCTGGGCGTGTCATGGTTCCCTTGTACTGCATGGATTCTTCCTCGACCCCGAAGTTAACGGCGGTCAGCTCCGCGACGTGCCGCATGTCGTCGGCGCTCAAGGCACGCATGTCGCTCGCACCCGCGAACTCGCGCAGCTGTTCGTCGTCGTAGATATTCGGAAGCGCGGAGATTACGCGCGGTTCGGCGAGTAGCCACTGCAGCGCCGCCTGCCCCAGCGTCCGTTGCGCCGTGAGAAAGTCCAACGTCCGAATCTTCTTCAGGCCGTTCACGAGCCAGGAGCGCGGCCGATGCCGGCGGTGATCGTTGGCGGCGAACACGGTGTCCTCGGTGTATTTGCCTTCCAGCATCCCCGACGCGTGTGTCACCCGAACGTTGAACACGCAGTTCGGTGCGTGCACGGCCGCGGCCTCGATCATCGCCGTGCCGGGGTGCTGCTCGAGGATATTCCAGATCATCTGAATCGTCCCGATGTCGGGCACGCGCTCGCACAGCTCCACCGCCTCGTACAGCCAGCCGATCGCGGGACCAAACGCCGCGCCCCACACCCGGATCTTTCCTTCGCGCGTGAGCTCTCGCAGCGTCTCCCAGATCCGCTCGTCGCGGACGTGCTCCATCTTGATGTTGTGCAGCTGCAGCACGTCGAGGTAGTCCGTGCCGAGCCGCTCGAGCGACCGCTCCACCGCGCGGCGCATGTACTCCGCGTCGAACCGCTGCGGTAGCTCGCTCTGGCCACGCCGGGCCGTGGCGGCCGCCTCGTCGTAGATGTCGTAGCCGATCTTGCTGCCGAGCACGACGCGGTCGCGCATCGTGCTGAAGGCCGCGCGCAATTGCAGCTCGCTGCGACCGTTGCCATAGCTGTCGGCGGCATCGAAGAAGGTGATGCCGTGCTCGTCATGCGCGCGCCGCAGACGGGCGATGGCGTCCTCGTCGGACACATCGCCCCACCAGCCGGTCGACAGCGTCCATGTGCCGAATCCGATCTCGCTGACCGCCAGATCGAGACCGGGGAAAGTGCGATACCGCATGTCGCGCGCTCAGCTCCCGCGTCGAAGCTCGTCCGCGGCCGCGACCGCGAAGTAGGTGAGAATGATGTCGGCCCCGGCACGACGAATGCCCAGCAGCGATTCCATCATCGCGCGCGCACCGTCAATCCATCCGCGCTCGGCGGCCGCCTGAATCATAGCGTACTCGCCACTCACCTGATAGGCGGCGACAGGGTATCCCGTGGCATCCTTGACGCGCCTGACGACGTCGAGCGCCGGACCCGCCGGCTTCACCATCACAATGTCCGCGCCTTCGGCGATGTCGAGCCGCACTTCACGCAGTGCTTCCTCCACGTTTGCGGGGTCCATCTGGTAACTCTTGCGGTCGCCGCTCCGAGGCGCGGACTCGGCGGCGTCACGAAAGGGACCGTAAAACGCGGACGCGTACTTCGCGGCGTAGCTCATGATTGCGGTCTGCGTGAATCCCGAAGCGTCGAGCGTCCGCCGGATCGCGGCGACACGGCCATCCATCATGTCGCTCGGCGCGACCATGTCGGCGCCGGCACGCGCGTGCGCGAGCGCCTCGCGCGCGAGGAGCTCGAGCGTTGCGTCGTTGTCCACGTCGCCGTTGGCGAGGACGCCGCAATGCCCGTGATCGGTGTATTCGCACAGGCAGACGTCCGTGACGACGACCAGCTCGGGCAGTTCACGCTTCAGCGCGCGCACCCCCTCGGCGACCGGGCCACTCTCATTCCACGCTTCCGAACCGGTGGCGTCCTTGGTGTCCGGAATGCCGAAGAGAATCACGCCGCCCACGCCGGCGCGCGCTGCCGCGGTCGCGTCGCGCAGCATCTCGTCCACCGACGTCTGTGACACGCCAGGCATCGACGCCACCGGCTTTCGCAGGTTCGCGCCAGGTCGCACGAACAGCGGCAGGACGAGTTGCGACGGCGACAGTGTCGTCTCGCGCACCAGACGGCGGAGCGCGGCGGTCCGGCGCAATCGCCGCGGGCGGTATTCCGGAAACTCGGCCATCGCGATGGGGTCGGGTGGAGTGTTCACTCGGGTTGTGGTGCCGGCACGGACGTGGAACGACGGATGACGCGGAGGAGCTCCGCGCCGCCCCGCTGCAGCAACTCGAGGGCGAGCGATTGCGCGTCGTTGTCTGAACGCGTCGCGCCCAATACGACGGAGCCGCGAAGGATGGTGGAGCCGTCAATGGCGGCGATCATTCCATGCAGAATCCATCCTCGTCCTCCGCCCGTGCGCACGGCGAGCGCGCCAATAGGAACCTGGCAGCCGCCGTCGAGCGCTTGCAGAAAGACACGCTCGGCGCTGGTCGCGTGGCGCGTGTCCGCGTGATCGAGGTCGCACAGCACGCGCACCATCGCGTCGGAGCCGGCGCGGCCCTGAATCGCAATCGCCCCCTGCCCCGGGGCGGGCAGCCAGTCGGCTGGGTCCAGATAGGCGCGCACACTGTCGCGCCGATCGAGACGATGCAGCCCCGCCGCCGCGAGAATGGCTGCGTCCACCTCTCCCTCTTCGACCTTTCGCAGTCGCGTCGGCACATTGCCGCGCAGATCGCGGGCCTGCACATCCGGCCGCGCCGCCAGCAGCTGCGCGCGCCGGCGCAGACTTGAGGTCCCGACGACGGCACCCGCCGGAAGATCGCGCAGCGAGGAACAATGCACATCGCTGCGCACGACGAGCACGTCGCGTGGGTCTTCGCGCTCGAGCACCGCGCACAGCTGCACGCCCTCGGGATCGTCCGTGGGAAGATCCTTGAGCGAGTGCACGCAGCAATCCACCGCGCCGCGCCGCAATGCGTCCTCCAGCTCCGCGGTAAACAGACCCTTGGCGCCGATCTCATGAAGTGGCTCGTCGGGACGCTGGTCACCCGTGGTCGTGAAGGTCACGATCTCCGACTGGACGCCACGCGCCGCGAGCGCGCCGGCCACCTCGCGCGCTTGTCGCAGCGCGAGCTCCGACGTACGCGTGCCGATGCGAACGTGCGCGACAGGGGATGACGGCAATGGTGACGAGGGTACGAGCGGAGACGATGGTGATTGGCCGCAGGAAAGGTACACCGGCTGTTGGCTCCCGGCGCGCCCAGGCGCTACCATTTGCGCATGTCTGTCGATTCCCGGAGCGCAAGCGCCCTTTTGGAGTCGCTGTTGCGGCAGCACAGCGCCGAAGAGCTGCTCGCCAAGCTGGCGCCCAAGCATCACGAGCGTCCCGAACGCATGTCCAGCTCCGGCGGTGTCACCGCCGAGCAGATAGACCGCCGCTGGGCGATCCTGCGGCATGCCGGCGAGGCGCGGCGCGTACTGCTCGACGAGCCCTGCGATACCGAGGGCGAGACATACGCGCGCAACATCGAGAACTTCGTCGGCACGGTGCGCGTCCCTGTCGGTGTCGCCGGTCCGCTGCGGGTGAACGGAACGCACGCGCAGGGCGACTTCTACGTACCGATGGCCACCACGGAAGCGACGCTCGTCGCGAGCTACCATCGCGGCGCCTCACTGCTCACCGAGTGTGGCGGCTGCGCTGCCGTACTCGTGAGCGAGGGGCTGGCGCGCGCTCCCGGTTTCGCATTCGCGACCCTATACGAGGCAGGGCAGTTCATCACCTGGGCGGTGCGTTCGCTGGATGCGCTGCGCGCCATCGCCGAGAGCACTACGCGTTTCGGGAAGCTCACGGACATTCGGGTGACGCTCGAGGGCAACCACGTCTACCTGATCTTCGACTACTTCACTGGGGACGCGGCTGGACAGAACATGGTGACGATCGCGACGCAGGCGATCTGCGAGTACATCCGGGAACACTCGCCGGTGACGCCAACGGCGATGTTCGTCGAAGCGAATCATTCGGGTGACAAGAAGGCCAGCGCGCAGAGCTTTCTCTATGGACGGGGACGAAGCGTGTGCGCCGAAGTGATCGTGCCGGCGGCGCTCGTGGAGACACGGCTGCACACCACCGCGCAGATGATGGCGACCTACTGGCGCATGTCGGCGGTGGGAGGCGTGCTGAGCGGGACGATCGGCGTGCAGGGTCACTACGCCAACGGTCTCGCGGCCGTGTATCTGGCGTGCGGTCAGGACGTCGCGTGCGTCGCCGAGAGCGCCGTCGGAGTGACACGATTCGAGCTGAACGCGGACGGCGCCCTATATGCATCGGTGACGCTTCCCAATCTCGTGGTCGGCACCGTGGGCGGCGGCACGGGTCTCCCCAGCCAGCGCGCCTGTCTCGACATCCTGGGACTCGCGGGCGCCGGCAACGCCAATGCCTTCGCGCAGGTCTGCGCCGGCATCGCGCTCGCCGGCGAGCTGAGCATCGTCGGCGCGCTGGTAGCCGGTGATTTTACCAACGCGCACGCGCGACTCGCTCGCGGAAACACGGAGGTGCCGCCGCGTGCGCAATGACCCGGCAATGCCGGGGCATGGCTCGAACGGACCGGTAGCGCCTTACGAGCGAAGCACCACGCTGCTGCCGGGGGAATCGGCCCAGGGGTTCGCGCGTTGGGTGACCTACCAGCGCGAGCGTTTCCCGCTGCTCGCGCACGGTCCGCTCATCGCCGCGTTCTCGAGCGGCGCGGTGCTCTTCTCGGCGCAACTGCGCGCCGGAGTCGGGACGTTGCCGAGGGCCGCCGCGCTCGGGGTCGCATTTCTGTCCTGCCTGCTCTTTTTCTTCCAGTTGCGCGTCTCCGACGAGTACAAGGATGCCGATGACGACGCGCGCCATCGCGCCTATCGTCCCGTGCCCCGCGGATTGGTGGCGCTGCGCGAACTGTATTGGCTCGGCATCGCGGCCGCCGGCGTTCAGTTGATCCTTGCGCTCTGGCTCTCGCCACGACTCCTGCCCCTGTTGCTACTGGTCTGGGGCTACATCGGACTGATGACCAGGGAGTTCTGGCTGCACCAGTGGCTGAGTACGCGTCCACTCGCGGTGCTGTGGACGCACATGCTCATTATGCCGCTCATCGATCTGTACGCGACAGCCACCGACTGGCTGGTCGCCGGCGCCCCGATGCACGCGGGACTGCGCTGGTTTCTCGTCGCCAGCTTCTTCAACGGCGTCGTCATCGAGGTGGGACGCAAGGTGCGCGCGCCTGACGACGAGGAAGCAGGCGTGCAGACGTACACGGCCGCGTGGGGCGTCCATCGGGCGATCGCCGCATGGCTTGGCGCGATGCTCGTGACGGGCGCATGCGCGGTGCTCGCGGCGCGCGAGCTCGGAACGACGCGTCCCGTCGCGATCGTGCTCGGCGCGATCCTCGCCGCGGCGATCGTCGCGGGCATTCGCTTCATCGGCCTGACGACCCCGACCCGCGCGAAATGGATTCCCGCGCTCGCCGGTGTATGGACGCTGGTCATGTACCTCAGTGTCGGTGTCGTCGGGCTCATCGGATGATCGCCACGCGTCCGGCGACCGCGTCGCGCTACATCCGCTACGCCGGCGACCCGGAGCTCGGTGGCAAGGCCGCGGCACTTGCGTCCCTCGCGCGCGCGGCATTGCCCATCCCGCCGTGGTTCGTGCTCTCCCCCGCCGCATTCGACGACAGCGCGCGCGACTCTGCCGCTGACGCACCCGGCGACGCTCCGCGGCCGGGGCCCGGCGTCGTGCTCGAGCTCACCGATGCGGTGCGCCGCATCGCGCCGAATGGCGAGCTCGTCGCGGTGCGCTCCTCCGCGGGTGACGAGGACGGTCGGGCGCACAGCTTCGCGGGACAGTTCGAGAGCTATCTGTTCGTCCCGCCCGCCGATGTGCCGGCGCGGGTGCGCGACGTGTGGCAATCGGCGCAGAGCGATCGTGTCGCTGCGTATCGCCGCGAGCACGCGCTCGGTGATCTCCATCGCGCACCCGCCGTTCTGGTGCAGTGCATGATCGACGCGGACGTCGCGGGCGTCGCATTCTCTGCCGATCCCGTGAGCGGGCGACGCGGCATCTGCGTTGTGGCGGCGGCGTACGGCATCGGTACCAGCGTCGTCTCGGGTGAACAGGACGCCGACACATGGCAGGTGGATCGTGCAGGCACGATCGTCGCGCGCGCGATCGCGATAAAGCGCGTGGCGCACCGTCGCGGAGCGGCAGGCCACGGGGTGACGGACGTGCCGGTCGCTCCCGCGGACGCCACCCGTCCCGCGCTCTCCGACGAGCAGATACGCTCGGTCGCCGAGCTGGCCCGAGCCGCCGCGCGGCATTTCGGTGTCCCGCAGGACATCGAGTGGGCGCTCCAACGCGACACGCTCTACCTGCTGCAGAGCCGCGCTATCACGTCGCTCGCGGCCCTTTCAGATCCCGACGGCGCACTCACGCTGTGGGACAACAGCAACATCACGGAGAGCTATGGCGGCGTGACGACGCCGCTCACCTATTCCTTCGCACGCTACGTGTACGAGGAGGTGTACCGGCAGTTCTGCCGCATCGTCGGCGTGCCTGACGCGCGCATCGAGTCGAACGACGACGCACTCCGCGCGATGCTGGGATTCGTTCGCGGACGTGTGTACTACAATCTCGTCAGTTGGTACCGCATTCTGGCGCTGCTCCCGGGCTACGCGTTCAATCGCGAGTTCATGGAGCAGATGATGGGAGTGAAGGAGGGACTTCCACCCGAGGTGGCTGCGCGGCTCACACCGCCGACGCGCGCGGAACGCTGGCGCGACGGAATCGCACTGCTCGGCAGCATCGCGCGACTGCTTGTGGAGAATCGCCGCCTCCGGAACTCGATCCCTGCGTTTCACGCGCGCCTCGACGCGGCCCTCGCGCGCGACGTGCGCGAGCTGTCCGACATGCGACCCGATGAGCTGGTCGCGCACTACCGGGAGCTGGAGCGCCAGCTCCTCCGCCGCTGGGACGCACCGCTCGTCAACGATTTCTTCGCGATGATCTTCTATGGCGTGCTGCGGAAGCTCGCCGAGCGCTGGTGCGGGGACGAGCACGGCTCCCTGCAGAACGATCTCGTCAGCGGCGAAGGGGCGATGGTCAGCGCCGAGCCCGCACAGCGCATGCACACGATGGCGGAGATCGCGGCGCGCACTCCCGCACTCGTGTCGCTGCTGTGTGAGGCGCCGGTGGACGCGATCGTCGCGGCGCTACCCGCGCACCCGGAGATGCGCGAGCAGTACGACGCCTACCTCGAGCGCTTCGGCGACCGCTGTCTCGAGGAGCTCAAGCTGGAGACCGCGACGCTGCGCGACGATCCGACCCTGCTGCTCCGGTCAGTCGGTCAGATGGCGCGTGCGGGCACGCGCGAAGCGCACGCTCCTATAGATCTCCGAGGAGCCGCTGAGGAGCGCGTGCGTCAGGCGCTGTCCGGGAATCCGATCCGGCGCTCGGTGTTTTGGTGGGTGCTCCGCAACGCTCGCGAGCGTGTGCGCGAGCGGGAGAACCTGCGATTCGAGCGGACGCGCGTCTTCGGCCGCGTGCGCCGCATTTGTGTTGAGCTGGGGCGTCGCTACGCATCGTTAGGTGCGCTCGACGACCCGCGCGACATTTTCTACCTCACCGTGGACGAGGCACTCGGCTTCACAACCGGCACCACCCCGACCACGGACATCCGTGCGCTTGCCCGGCTGCGGGCCGAGGAGACGCAGCGGTGGCGAGAGTCTCCCCCACCCGCCGATCGCTTCGAGACGCGCGGCGTCGTCCCGCACGCCCACGCGTTTACGTCGTCCGCGCGCGCACTCGTGCCCCCGCCCGAGCAGGGCGACAGCCGCCGCGGAATGGGGTGCTATCCCGGTGTCGTCCGTGGCCCCGTTCGGGTCGTGCGCGACCCTCGAAGCGCGGTACTGCTGCCCGGCGAGATCCTGGTGGCGGAGCGCACCGACCCCGGCTGGGTCATGCTCTTTCCGTCGGCGAGTGGCCTGCTGGTCGAGCGCGGAAGCCTGTTGTCACATTCCGCCATCGTCGCACGCGAGCTCGGACTCCCCGCTGTGGTGTCCATCGAAGGCCTGACGACGTGGCTGAGCACCGGCGACGTCGTGGAGCTCGATGGGCGCACCGGTGTCGTTAGGCGCCTCGCATCGGGAGAGGAGAGCCGTGCGGAGTGAAGCGGCGGTGCACGCCGACTTCACCTCCATCCTGCGCTACGCGCAATGCTGGGAAGACGCCGATATCCTGCTCGACGGCCTGGCCGTGCAGCCTGGGGACGTGTGCGTCAGCATTGCCTCGGCCGGGGACAACTCGCTGTCTCTGCTGACGCGCGACCCCACACGCGTGATCGCGGTGGATCTCAACCCCGCACAGCTCGCGGCGCTCGACCTGCGCGTCGCCGCCTATCGTACGTTGACGCATGCGGAGCTGCTGGAGCTTATGGGTTCGCGACCGAGCGACCGCCGCATGGCGCTGTACGCGCGCTGCCGGTCGGCGCTTGGCGCGAGCGCGCGAACCCTCTGGGACGCACATCCGGAGCGCGTGACCCACGGCATCGGAGCCGCGGGAAAATTCGAGAACTATTTCCGCCTCTTTCGCACGTGGGCACTCCCGCTGGTCCACGGCCGTCGCACGGTACTCGCCCTCATGCAGCCCCGTAGCCGCGTCGAGCGACAAGCGTTCTACGACGGCCAGTGGAACACCGTGCGTTGGCGCCTGCTCTTCAGGGCATTCTTCTCCGAATTTCTGCTCGGCCGGCTTGGCCGGGATCCCAGCTTCTTCCGGTACGTCGAGGGAAGTGTCGCGGAGCACTTGCTCGGACGCGTCCGGCACGCGCTCGTCGAATTGGATCCGTCCGAGAATCCGTATCTGCACTGGATCCTGACGGGTGAACATCCTCATGCGCTGCCGCACGCGCTCCGCCCAGAGCACTTCGACGTCATCCGCGAGCGGCTCGACCGCCTCGAGTTGCATCAGCGGCCCCTTGAGGAGCTCCGCGCCGCGGGGGTCGTCGACCGACTGGACCGCGCCAATCTCAGCAACATCTTCGAGTACATGTCATCCGAGAATACCGCGGTGCTCCTTGGGCAGCTGCTCGACAGCATGCGGCCCGGTGGACGCATTGCATATTGGAACATGATGGTTCCGCGTCGTGGGGCGGCGCTGCTGCCTCACCGGCTGCGTCCCCTGGCCGCGCTATCCCGCGAATTGTTTCTGCGCGACAAGACCTTTTTCTACAGGGACTTTGTCGTGGACGAGGTACTCGCGTGAGGCACGCGTGAGCACTCAGTGGATCGGCGTCGGAGCGATCGTCGTGCTGCTCCTCTCCATGCTCGGAGGGCTGAAGCTGCTGCGCGCTCGCAGCTCCGCACATCCCGAAGTGTTGCGCAAGCTCGCGCACGTTGGGCTCGGGCTCGCGACACTATCCTTCCCCTGGTTGTTCACCGATCTCTGGCCCGTGCTGCTGCTGTGCGGGATGGCCGTCGCGCTGCTGCTGTCGCTCCGCTACGTGCCGCCGCTGCGCGACCGGTTCGGCAGCGTCGTGCACGGTGTCGCGCGCACCTCCAGTGGTGACCTGTACTTCCCCATCGCCGCGGCCGCTCTCTTCGTGATGAGCGAAGGGAGCCGGATCCTGTTCACCATTCCGCTGCTGACGCTCGCGTTCGCCGATGCGACGGCTGCCGTCATCGGCGTGCACTATGGGCGGACGCACTACACGACCAGCGAGGGCCACAAGAGTCTGGAAGGCTCGATCGCCTTCTTTACCGTCGCGTTTCTCGCGACGCACATCCCGCTGCTGCTGTTCACCGCGACGGGACGCGCCGAAAGCCTCCTGATCGGCCTCATGTTCGGGATGCTCGTCATGCTGATGGAAGCGGTGGCATGGCGCGGCCTCGACAACCTGTTCATCCCCTTCGGCGGATTTCTGCTGCTCTCCGCATACCTCCCGATGGACGCCCGCGCGTTGGCGACACGGCTGGTCGTGACGGTGCTCTTGCTCGTGCTGGTGCTCGTCCTGCGAAAGCACCGGACGCTGAGCGACACCGGCGTAGCGGCCGGCGTGCTGATCGGGTACGTGAGCTGGTCCACCGGCGGGTGGACATGGCTGGTGCCGCCGCTGGTCGTGTTTCTCAGCTACACGCTGCTCTACCCGCGTGCGCGGCAGCTGCGCGAACGGCCGCACGACATCGTGACGGTCTTTGCGGTCGCGTCGTCGGGGCTCGTGTGGCTGCTCGCCGCCAGCGTGGAGCGAGACGAACGGCTGTACTATCCGTATACCGTCGCGTTTGCGGCGAATCTCTGCTTCATCGGAATCACCTGGTTCCGCAACGAGCGTCCGGCACTCGCGCGCGCCGCAGCGGTCGGCGGGAGCAGTGTGATCGCATGGGCGCTGCTCTTCGTGCCGTATCTTCTCATTCGCCGCAATGTGCACGCGCAACTCGCCGTCACCCTGTTCGCGCTGCTCTGGATCGTGGTATCCGGCGTCGCCTACTGGCGGCTCGTGCCACATCACCTGCACGAAGCGGCGGTTCCGCATCCGTGGCTGAGACAGGCAACCATTGGATTCGCGGCGTCCGCGTTTGCGCTTGCGTCCATGCTGGCTATCGCGCCGTGAGCGGGCTGCCGCGGCGTCGCGCGCATCGGCATGCTACTCTGCTCGCCGGTTCTGCATGACGGGCACGCCCCAACGCCTGGCCGATGTCGCGCAACTCGGCGCCTTGTCGAGTCCTGCCGGTTGGCCTCCGCTCTCCGCTATCGACATCGCACGCGACGGAGCTGACGCGCACTGGGTCCTGCCTGACGACGCCGGCACACTCGCGGCCCGCTGTTCCCTGTGGTGGACGCACGTTCCACCGCTAGCGGATCACCGTCCCGGCGTGATCGGCCACTACGCGGCCAGCACGCCGGCAGCGGGGTGTGCGCTGCTCGACGCGGTGTGCACCGAGCTCGCGGCGAACGGCTGCAGCGTCGCGATTGGACCGATGGACGGCAGCACGTGGCGCAAATACCGCTTCATGACCGATGCGGGCACCGAACCACCATTCTTTCTCGAGCCCGTCAACCCGCCGGACTGGCCACGGCACTGGACCGACGCCGGCTTCGAATCCCTGGCGCACTACTTCTCGGGGCTCGTCGGCGATCTCTCGCGGCGCGATCCGCGCGCGGAGGCAGCGCTCCAGCGGATCACTCGCACGGGCGTCACGCTGCGGACGCTCGACCTCGCGCGCTTCGACGACGAGCTGCGCGGGATCTCCTCGGACTCGACGGTAAGCTTCCGGGACAATTTCCTTTACACCGAGCTTCATGAGGAGGAATTTCGCGCGCAGTATGCGCAGATTCGTCTCGCCGTGCGCCCGGAGCTGGTCCTCATGGCAGAGCACGAGCAGCGGACCGTGGGTTTCGCGTTCAGCGTACCGGACG
>JANNOC010000397.1:0-1632 GCA_031398865.1 Gemmatimonadota bacterium
CCGGGCGACGACCCGTAGCCATCGGTCGTTCCATAGCCGCCATCCGCGTAACTACCGCCGCTGCCGCCATAGCTGTTGCCGCTGTAGTTACCGCCGCTCCAGGGAGATTGAGCGCCCGCGTCGTAAGGCGTCGGCGTGTACTGGGGCGCAGGCTGCTGCTGAGAATGCTGCGAGTAAGGCTGTTGATACTGCGGCTGACCGTGCGGCAAGAATTTTTGCAACGGTTGCTGGAGCCGCGGCTGTCCCGGATTATTCGGACCGGGAATTGTTTCCGGAGCCGCCAATGTTGGCGTTCCCGGAGCCGGCGGCTGCGCTTCGGGGGGAGTCGCCACCGAATAAAATTGCGGGCTGTAACCGCCATAGTTCTGGCCGTAATTCTGGTTCGCGTCCCGGTAGCCGGCCGGTTGCCCCCACGGGTTGAGTTGCCGCACCGGCGCGTTTGGCAGGATGGACGGCGCGTTGTACTGGGCTTGAGCCCGCATCCCATTCGCGAGGCACAGCGCCCCGGCGGCAATCATCACGCTTCTTGCGTAGAACGATCTCATCGTTCAACTCCTTGTGTTAGTTACCCGTCCTCCGTGCGGCTCGCGTTCCAGTCGCTGGCCGTTGACGGTCCGACAATCTGCTCGATCAGGACATCTTGTCCTTGACGATGGCTTCCGTTCCACGCGCGTTGTGTCGCGGTGTCACTACAACGAATCGGCTAGCGGCGGGGCAGTGGTGACTCGAATCCCGCGCCGCTTGAGAAAAAATCGCGAAGCCGGCCCGAGAATTCTGCAAGCCCGCTGCAATCCGTACGAGGCGACGCGCGACGATCCCACGCACGGAAAAGTCGCGGCGTTCGCTCGCGTACAACCAGCAGAGTTTCGCTGATAAAAGATGCGACTTGCACCGTGCAACGCGCTTCTGCGAATACACCGCAATGTGCCGAAGAGGCCGATCACAGGTGACTCTGCGGGCCACGATCTTAACGCGGCTCAGCCGCAATGTAGCGGTGTCGCTCCGCGACACCGAACCGAGTCGCGGAGCGACTCGGCCACAACCTGCGCGCCGTGCGCGCATCACACGGAGTAAGAGCCTAGTCGATCAGCGCAGGATCGTCGCTCGCGGCCAGCGGCGCGATGGCACGATCGGGGGTCGGACTGTCAACGCCGAGGGTTTCTCGCGCCAGGCGGCGGTAGTCTTCCGCGCCGTGGGACTGCGGCGCGTATTGAAAGATGGACTGGCCGAAACTCGGCGCCTCGGCCAGCCGGATGTTGCGGCGAATCCGCGTCTCGAAACTTTTCGCCCGCGCCCAGACGGAATTAGACTTGGCGCTACGCGCGAAAAATTCGTCCACATCGCTGGTCACTTCCGCCGCCAGCCGCGTCCCGGATTCGAACATGCACATCACGACACCGGTAAGCCGCAGCGTCGGGTTCAGCCGCTGCGCGACCACTTCGATCGTCCGCAATAGTTTGCTCAATCCATGCAGCGCCAAAAAGTGCGGTTGTAACGGCAGGAAGACTTCGTCCACCGCGGTGAGCGCGTTGAGCGTCAACACGCCTAGCGACGGCGGGCAATCGATGATCAGGAAGTCGTAGGGCGAATCCCCCGCGTCCGACAAGTGCTGCACCAGCTTGTCGCGCAAAA
>JANNOC010000401.1:0-2121 GCA_031398865.1 Gemmatimonadota bacterium
GCCGTCGCCCAGCCAGAGATCGATGAACACCTCGCCGCGCAGGAAGCTGCCGTTCGAGAGGAAGGCGATGTACTTGCCGTCGTCGGACAACGCGGGCGCGAGGAAAATTTCGCCGCCGCTCTTCCGCTTCGTCAGCAGCGCCTGCGAGAACTTGCGCGCGCGCTCCAGGGTCGCGACCTGTGGGAGGTGCTGCGTCTGCATCGCTTCGCGCCACTCTTCGCTGAGGTCCTCCAGCGACAGCCCCAGCTCTCGCTTGAACGCGCGCTCCACGCCGACGTTGACGGTAGCCGACAGGATGTCGCCGATGATTTCGTCGCCCCAGCGCTGGCCAATGTAGGCCCACAGCGCCTCGCCGTAGCGATACGGGAAGAATTGATCGGGGCGCTCCGTCATTTGCTCGATCGTAGGCAGCCGGCCGTTCAGCGCCGCGTCGCGCACCCACATCGCCGTCAGCGGATGCACGGGTCCGGTGGAGAGATATTCCGCCATGCCCTCCGCGAACCAGAGCGGCAGGTTCACCTGGAGGAAGTTCTGAATGCCCGCGCCCGCCTTCCCGCGTCCGAAGTAATCGTACTGGAAAATGTGCACCAGCTCGTGCGTGAGCACGTGCTCGAAGCTGCGGTAATCGCCCGTGAAGGGAATGAGTGCGCGCTGCCGCAGGATCTCCGCGACGGCGCCGGTGCCTTCGCCGAGATCGCCCGTGATGTTATTCTGACCGAAATCCGAACGCGATTCGAAGAGGATGAGCGGCTTCTTCTCCCGGAACTGATGCCCGGTCATCGCGGAGAGACGCGCGTACGCGCGCTCGGCCATGCGTGCCGCGTCGAGCGCGGCGACCCGCTCCTCGGGATAGTAGTGAATCAGGAAGTGTTCGGTCTCGAGGACGCGCCACTTGAAGTACTCGTACTGCACCTGATTCTGACCGAAGTACTCCTGCGCTCCCACCGTCGGAGCTACCACCGCGAGCACGAGTGTGCCAAGCATCGCCGACCGCAGAGCGTGTCTCATTGGACTGCTTCCAGTTGCAGGGCCACGGGTTGGGCATCGCCCCAGAGTCGCTCCAATTGATAGAAGGAGCGCAGCGATGGATGAAAGATGTGCACGATGAAATCCACGAAATCGAGGAGCACCCAGCGCCCCTGCGCGAGCCCTTCCGCGTGATGCACGCGATGACCTTCCTTGCGCATTTCATCGATCACGTGCTGCGCGCAGGAGCGCACGTGCGTGTCCGACGTCCCGCTCGCGATGACGAAGAAGTCCGTCATGTCGGTGACCTGCGTGAGATCCAGCAGGACAATGTCATGGGCCTTGAAGTCGGCGCATAGAGCGGCGGCACGTTGCGCAAGGGCGGTGGTGGGCGTGGTGCGGGAGGCTGACCGATTGTGGTGTGACGCGCTCATGCGGATCGGGTAGGGGGCTCGATGATAGTAAAACCAGGGCGTGCCCAAAGTTCCCGGCGGGTGCCCCTCGTCGAAGATTACGCACCGGCGACTCCTTCCGGAACGGGGGCATGAGCGAGCCAGGGCGGCGCCAGCGGAGTGCGGGCCTGCGCTCGACAACGGCGTGGCAATCGCTCAGCTTTCATCCATGAACGAGTCTCGTCAGGAAGTGCTCGTGCGCCGGGGACTGAGGATGCTGCTGCTCCTCCTCGCGGCGTGCACCCAGTCGGTCGGTTCCGGGCGTGAGGACACGCCTGTCACTGGGACGTGGGGTGGCGATCACCTGCGGTTGGAGCTCACCAGCATGGGGGGCGACGCGGAATACGATTGCGCGCACGGCGGGTTGCAGGAACCCATCACGCTGGACGCGCGCGGGTCATTCGCCGTTCGCGGAGTCCATGTGCGCGAGCACGGCGGACCGGTGCGCGAGGGAGAGCGACCCGACTCCGTCCCCGCGCGCTATGTGGGGCGCGTGGATGGGGACAGGATGACCATGCGCGTGTTGGTGGGAGCGCGCCCCGACACGCTCGGGCCGTTCGAGCTGAAGCGGGGTGCAGAGGCGCGGGTGTTCAAGTGCCTGTAGGATTCTGAAGTTGCCGGCGGGCCGAGGAGCCGGCGCAGAGCGCGGTGACCTCCTGATGGAAGCGAGCCTAGGATAGCGCTCCCGCGCCGCGAGCCATTG
>JANNOC010000430.1:0-4969 GCA_031398865.1 Gemmatimonadota bacterium
TCTCCGTCGGCGAGCGACACCGCGCGCGGCGGCACGGCTCCGCGGACGGGACAAACCGTGACTGCCCCTCGTCCCACTGGGGGGCAACCCGCGGGAACGCCACCGGGCGCGCCGAGGGCCGCGGCCGACACCGTGCGCGGCACCGTGCTGGAAGTGGGATCTGCACCGGCCACGATGGTCGCTATTCGACCCGCAGGCGGCGCGCAGATCAGCATCTCGGGATCGCAGCTCGCCGCGCTGCGGCGCTCCGCGGGCGCGGACGTGTGGGCCACCGGCACACGCGACGGAAGTCGCATGAACGTGGTCTCGTTCCGCGTGCGATCGGTGGATGGCGTCGCCGCCACGGACGGCCGACTCGTCGCCGACGGATCCGGTGTCGCGATCGTGGACGGAGCCGGCGCGCGTCACGCGATCCCGCGTCCCCCCGACGCGCTGCGCGCGCATGTCGGCAAACGCGTCTGGGTCTCCGGTTCTCTCGACGCGGTCAATGCCTTCGGCGTGATCGAGCCGTAAACCTCGACGCTCGAGCTGTCACCCCTCCCGCAGCGCCGCCATCGGCGTTTCGCGGAAGACGTCCCGCCCCGACAGCGCGCCGATGACGACCGTCAGCGCCATGAACAGGCCGCCGATCAGCACCGCGGGCGGGAAGGCGGGAACAAATGCGCTCTCGAACTCCCAGCGCATCAACGCCCACGCGGCGGCGAAGGACAGCAGGATCCCGGTCATGCTGCCGAGCGCACCGAGCAGCAGATACTCCGCGAGCAGGATCCGCTCGATCTGACGGCGAGTGGCGCCTAACGTCTTGAGCAGCACTCCCTCGCGGACTCGGGCACGGCGTGTCGCGGCCACGGCGCTGAACAGCACGGGCACCCCCATCGCCAGACTGAAGAGCGCGAGGAAGCGGACGGCTACCGACACTCTCCGCAGGATGCCGCTCAGGGTGCCTTGAATCAGGCTGAGGTCGATGCTGGAGACGTTTGGAAAGCGGTCCACGACGCGCCGTTGCAGCCGCGCGGTCGCGAGATCGTCAGGCACCTTGGTCAGCAGCACGAACTGGCGCGGCGCCTGGGTGAGGGCGTCGGGCGAAAAGACCACAAAGAAGTTCGGCTCGAAGCGCGCCCAGTCCACCTCGCGGAAGCTTGTCACGCGCGTCGGCACGGGGACGCCCTGCACATCCCATGTCACCAGGTCGCCGATGCGCAGACGTAGTTCGCGCGCGACGTCCCGCTCCACCGACACCTCGCCAAGCGAATCCCGGCGAGCCCCGAGCGCGCGGAACCAGCGACCCCCTGCCAGCGTCTCGGTGTGCACCATCGAATCGCGATAGGTGGAGCGGTACTCGCGTCGCAGGGGCCACGTCGCGCGGGCGGAGTCCTTGAGCAGTGCCTCGGTAGCACGGCCGTTGATGGAGGCAATGCGCATGGTCACGATGGGAGTGCGTTGCACCACCGCATGGCCCGCGGCGCGCACCATGGAATCCAACGCCAACGCCTGATCATCCTGCACATCGAAGAACAGCAGGTTGCCTGACGATGCGCTCGTCTTGATCGTGAACTCCCGGACGAGGTTGGACTGCACCTGATACAGCGTCGTGACGAGGAAGGTGCCGAAGCCCAGTGCGAGAACCACCGCGCGTGTCTGATTGGCCGGCCGGTACAGGTTGGCGACGCCCTGGCGAACGACATACGGCCATCCGCGCCGGAGCATTCGTCGCGCGACGGCCGAGAGCAGTGACGCACTCGCGGCCAGGATGCCGATGGCCACGCCGATACTCAGCGTCATGATGGCCCCGTCACGCAGCGCGCCGATGCGAGCCACGGCGATCGCGAGCACGCTGCCCACGAGCGCGACGTTGACGAGAAGGCGAGGCCAGTCGCGCCAGCGCATCCGCAGCACGGTGGAGTCGGCGTCGCGCCGAAGCGCTTGCAGTGGCGACACCGAGCGCAGCGCGAGCAGCGGTCGCAGCGCAAACACGAGAGCGACCCATCCGCCGACGAGTAATCCCAATCCGAGGGCCGCTGGCTCGAGCCGGACGGCAACGTCTACGGGAATAAAATCGGCAATGACGTGCGGCAGCAGGAACTGGATGCCGATCCCGAGCAGCGCGCCCGCCGCCGCGCCGAGCAGGCCCATGACCGCCGCTTGCGTGACGTATACGACGAGTACCTGACCGCTCGTCGCGCCGAGGCAGCGAAGGATGGCGACCGTGTCGATCTTGTGGGCCACGAAGGCGTGGACGCCGCTGGCGACACCGATTCCGCCCAGCAGTAGCGCGACGAGTCCGACGATGCCGAGGAAATCGCCCATGCGCTCGATCGCTTCCGTCAGATTCATTTCGTTCTCGGTCACCGTGCGCGCCCGGATGCGCGCTGCCTCGAGGCGTGGCCGGAGGCGGGCGACGAACTTGCCCGGACTCACCTCCTCGGGCACGCGGAAGAGGACCTCGTACTCAGCGCGGCTTCCGAATACCAGCAGCTGAGTCTCGGGGAGGAATCGCTCGGGGATGTAGACGCGGGGTCCGATGACGGCGGCGAGGCCGGGGTCGCCCGGGACGTTCTTGAGCGTGCCGAGGATGCGGAAGCGACCGAAACCCAGGACGAGCGTGTCTCCGATCTGCGCATCGAGCGCGATCAGGAGCGTCGGATCCACCATGGCGTTGGCGTTGTCGTGCAGCCGGGCCCAGAGTCCGGCCGGTTCGGTCGTGATCTCGCCGTAGAAAGGGTACCCGGCACTTACCGCGCGCACCTGCACCAGGCGGGTGCCCGCGGTGCGCGGCACGACGCCCATGGAGGCGAACGTGGTGACGCGCGCCGATGGGGCACCGGTTACCCGCAGGGAGTCGATGAGCGAATCGATGGAGGCGGGGAAGCGTTGGCGCGAGCTCCAGGACAGGTCGCCGCCGAGCAGCGCGCGCGATTGCTCGCGGATGGAGCGCGTGACGTTGCCCGAGAAGGAGTCAATGGCGACCAGCGCCGCGACGCCTAACGAGATGGACGACATGTACAGCAGCAGGCGTCGCCGCGCGGTGCGGCTCTCGCGCCAGGCGAGGCGCCCCAGCAAGCGCCACCGTGTGGTCACAGCTTGGGGTCCGCGTCGACTGCGACGCCGACGGCGGTGACCGCGTCCCTGTCACTCGCGGCGCTGGATGCTGCATCGCTCTGCGACTCCGAATCGCTCACGACGACGCCGTCCGCCAGACGAATGATGCGCGCCGCTCGCGCCGCCAGCGCCGCGTCGTGCGTCACCAGAATGATGGTCGACCCCGATTCATGGTTGAGCGATTCCAGCAACTCCACGATGCGCGCGCCGGTGGCGCGATCGAGATTCCCGGTGGGCTCGTCCGCGAACAGGATGCGCGGCGCGTTGACGAACGCCCGGGCGAGCGCGACCCGCTGCTGCTCGCCTCCCGAGAGTTGCGCGGGGAAGTGATCGATGCGGTCGGAAAGGCCGACGCGCGCGAGCAGGTCGCGCGCACGGACGCTCGCGCTGTCGTCGCCGCGCAATTCGAGCGGGACCTGCACGTTTTCGAGAGCAGTGAGCGTCGGGATCAGTTGAAAGCTCTGGAACACGAAGCCAACTTTCTCTCCGCGCAGGCGCGCGCGCGCGTCCTCGTCGAGATCGGCGAGGTCCGTACCATCGAGGATCACCGTGCCGCGCGAGGGTGTATCGAGTCCGGCAAGCAGTCCAAGCAGCGTGGTCTTCCCGCTTCCCGAGGGGCCCACCACGGCGACGAACGCGCCCTGCGGGATTTCAAATGTCACGTCGCGCAACACGGTGAGCGCGTGCGTGCCGCTGCGATATTCCTTGGTCAACTGTCGAGCGACGAGCATGAGAAGTCAGCTATGGGTGATGGGTGTTGCACTCTGTCTGGCCTGCGGAGGATCGAAAGCTCCGGCGGCTGATTCGGCGAGCGCCAGTCGGTTGAAGAGCGGGGTTCCTAGGGCCGCCGGGCTTGCCGACGATGCGGTGTTCGCCGGGCCGACCGTGCTCTTCCTCGGCACGAGCCTGACGGCCGGATACGGTCTCGACCCAACCGAAGCATACCCTGCATTGGTACAGCGCAAGGCCGATTCCATTGGGATGACGCTGCGCGTCGTCAACGCGGGGTTGAGTGGCGAGACCTCCGCGGGCGCGCTGCGTCGCGTGGACTGGCTGCTGCGCGGTCCCGTGGACGTCTTCGTGCTCGAGACCGGAGCGAACGACGGGCTGCGCGCGCTGAACATAGACTCGACGCGAGAGAACATCCAGGCGATTCTCGACAAGGTGAAGGCGTCCCGTCCGTCTGCCCTCATCCTGCTCCTGCGCATGGAGGCGCCGCCGAACCTGGGCACTCGCTATACGACGGAATTCCGGGAGATGTTTCCCGCGCTCGCTCGCACGAACGCGGTCCGGCTCGGACCGTTTCTCCTGGACGGCGTCGCTGGCGAGGATACGCTGAATCAAGCCGATGGCATGCATCCCAGCGCGCTTGGCTCGCGTGTGGTCGCGGCGTCGGTCTGGCGCGCGCTGGGACCGCTCCTCGACAGCCTCGCCGCCCCGCGCGCGACCGTGCCCGTTGCGCGCACCGACTAATGTGATCGCTGAGAGCGACAGCACGCTTGACCGTCGGCCCGCCGCCCCTATAAATTGCAAGGCTGTCGTGGTTTAGGCTTGATTTCCCGACCTCATCTTCTGGGCTGATTGTTATGGCGATGCCGGCTACGCAGATCCGCCGCGGTATGGTGCTCGTCTTCGAGGGCCAGCCGTGTCGCGTCATCGAGTTCCGCCACCACACGCCGGGCAATCTCCGCGCGATGGTGCAGGCGAAACTCAAGAATCTGCGTACGGGCTCGAGCTTCGAACACCGCTTCCGCGCGGCCGACTCCATCGAGAAGGCGTCCATGGAAACGCACGAGCTGGAGTTCATGTACAAGGGCGGCGAGACGTACCACTTCATGAACACTGAGAATTACGACCAGCTCGAGATGGA
>JANNOC010000682.1:0-1714 GCA_031398865.1 Gemmatimonadota bacterium
GGCCCGCCCGCCCCTCGTGCTGGTGGTGGACCGGACGCTGGCCAGCAGCGCTGGTGCTGAGCTGCTCGCTGTCCCGATCGCGGCCGGCGGTGCGCGAATTCTGTATCGCGTCGCGGCCTCGCCGCTCGCGCCGCTCTCACCCGCGCTCCAGCGAGCGGTGCTCGCCGATCTCACACTGCCGCTCGAGCGGCACCGGTTGTCGGCCTTGTGCCAATCGTTGGGTGATCGCGCGAAGACCACCGGAAAGGCGCCGCGCATCACCCCCACCGAAATTCCTGTCGTGGAGCGGTAAGGGCCGACTCGGTGCGGGTGGTATCCGACCTCCGCGTCCGTCTTGCCTCGTCGCCTCCCGCCTCACATCATTGACCATGAAATACGCCGAAGTGCAGAACTGCATCGGCGGCGCTTTTGTGTCGCCAGATGCCCCGACGCTGGACGTCTACAACCCCAGCAGCGGCGAAATCCTGTCGCGAGTGCCGCTCTCTGGCGCGCGCGAAGTGGATGCGGCCGTTACGGCTGCCCGAGCCGCCTTCCCAGCCTGGTCCGGCACTCCCATCAAGGAGCGCGTGCAGGTGCTCTATCGGTACAAGACGCTCCTCGAGCGTCACATCGACGAGCTGGCTGCCCTGATCACCGAAGAGAATGGCAAGATCGCGGTCGAGGCTCGCGCCGAGGTGCTCAAGTCGGCGGAGTTGACGGAGTACGCCTGCTCGCTGCCGCAGATCGTGGCCGGCGAAGTGCTCGAGGTCAGCCGCGGGGTGGAGTGTCGCGTCGAACGGTACCCGGTGGGAGTCGTAGCGGCGATCACGCCGTTCAACTTTCCCGTCATGGTGCCCAACTGGTCGATCCCGAACGCGATCGCGCTCGGCAACTGCATGATCCTCAAGCCCTCCGAGCTGGTGCCGCTGAGTGCGCGCCGAATCGTCGAGCTGCTTGCGGAAGCGGGGCTGCCGCCCGGAGTACTCCAGGTGGTGCACGGTGGACGCGACGTGGTCGAAGCGATCTGCGATCACCCGGGCATTGCCGCGGTGAGCTTTGTGGGCTCGACCAGGATTGCGCAGGTTGTCTACCGCCGAGCCACCGGCAACCTGAAGCGGTGCCTCGCACTGGGCGGCGCGAAGAATCATCTCATCGTCATGCCCGACGCCGATCGCGAAATGGCGGCGACGAATATCGTTGCGTCGATGTCGGGATGCGCGGGCCAGCGCTGCATGGCGGCGTCGGTGATGGTTGCCGTGTCAGCCACCGACCACATCATCGCGCGCATGGCGGAGGTCGCGCGAACGATGGTGCCGGGCAAGGACGTCGGGCCCGTAATCTCCGCGGCGGCACGGGAGCGGATCATCCGCTACATCGACGAGGCCGAAGCCGCGGGCGCCACCATCGTGGTCGATGGCCGACGGGCCGTCGTGCAAGGGAAGGAGGACGGCTACTACATCGGCCCCACCATTCTGGATCACGTCACGCCTGACATGGCGATCGCGCAGGACGAAGTATTTGGGCCCGTGCTCGTGATCCTTCGCGCGAAGAGCGTGGAAGAGGCGATCGCGATTGAAAACGCGTCGCCGTACGGCAACGCGGCGTCCGTCTTCACCGAGAGCGGCGGCGTTGCGCGCTACGTGATGGAGCATGCGAGCGCCGGTATGGTTGGTGTGAACGTGGGCGTGCCGGTGCCGCGTGAACCGTTCTCGTTCGGTGGCTGGAACGATTCCAA
>JANNOC010000554.1:0-22483 GCA_031398865.1 Gemmatimonadota bacterium
CTGAACGGTTCGTCCAACACGACGAGCTCGGGATCATGCAGGAGCGTGCCGATGAACTGCACCTTCTGCTGCATGCCGCGCGACAGTTCGTCCACCTTGGCGAGGCCCCAGTTCTTCTCCGGGGTCTTGAGGGAGAGCCGCTCCAGCCACTCGTCAATGCGCGTCTCGAGCACCCGGCCGCGCACGCCCTTGAGCTCTCCCAGGAAGCGGAGGACCCGGCGCACCTGCATCTTCTTGTACAGGCCGCGCTCTTCGGGGAGATAGCCGACGCGGTTGTTGATCGTGGCCGAGCTGCTTGGCTCGCCAAGAATCCGAATCGTGCCTTCGTCCGGCGCGATGATGTTGAGCAACATGCGAATGGTGGTCGTCTTGCCGGCGCCGTTGGGGCCGAGCAGGCCGTACACGGCTCCCCGAGGCACGGCGAGCGACAGATCGCGGACAGCCACGTGATGGGCGTAACGTTTGACGATGTTGCGAACGTCAACGGCGAGTTCCGACATGGTATCCGTGTGGGAGTCGGGACAATATACGACGGGTGCGGCGCATTAGTGACGCTGGCGCCTCGAATCTCGGAGGAACGTCGAAAATTGAACCCAAGCGTCAGGCGCATGCGACTTCCGCGGAGAATCGTGCTCTCGGCGGCCACCATGGCGATCGCGTCGTGCGGCACGGCCGATCGCGAAAGGGCAGCGGCACAGCGTGGTCCGCTGATCGTCTACAACGCGGGCAGCCTCGCGCGCCCACTCCGCGCGGCGCTGGACAGCTTCGCCGCGCGTGAGCGTGTAGACGTGCAGCAGGAAAACGCGGGCAGTCTGGAAACGGCGCGCAAGCTCACGGAGCTCGGCAAGATTCCGGACGTCATTGCGCTCGCCGACCAGGAGGTGTTTCCGCAGCTGCTCATGCCGGCGCACACGTCCTGGTATCTCCGCTTCGCGCGCAACCGGATGGTGCTCGCCTACACCGACGCGTCCCGGTACGCCGCGGAGATCGAGACGCGGAACTGGCATCGCATCCTGCTGCGGCCTGGCGTGGAGATCGGGCGCGCCGATCCGAATCGCGATCCCAACGGGTATCGCACGCTGATGGTCATGCAGCTGGCCGAGCGCCACTACAGCGTGCCGGGACTCGCGGCGCGGTTGTTGGCCGCCGCGGTCGATCGCAACGTCCGGCCAAAGGAAGCAGATCTGGTCGCGCTGCTTCAGGCCGGCGAGCTGGATTATGCGTGGAGTTACGAGTCCATGGCACGCGCGGCGGGGCTGCGCTACGTCGCACTTCCCGGGCAGATTGACCTGGGAAACCCGGCAGACTCTCTCTTCTATGCGACCGCGCAGGTGCGCGTCGCGGGGACGGGACGCGACTCTCTGCGCATCGCCGGCGCGCCGATCGTATACGCGCTGTCTGTGCCGCGTAACGCGCCACACGCCGATCTCGGCGCGCGCTTCGTGGCCTTTCTCATCTCGGACAGCGGTCGGCGCATCCTGCGCGCCCAAAGTCTGGATGTGCTGGACGCTCCCGCGCTCGCCGGCAACGGTGTGCCGGCGCGAGTCGCGAACGCCGTCCCGGCGCTGCGCGAATGACGATGCGCGCGCACGGCGAGGACGCGCCGGCCCTCCGTTCGCGCGCGGTCGCACGTACGGCAACGGTGCTGAGCGCGCTCGCGAGCTCGGTGCTTCTCCTGTTTCTCGTCGCACCGCTCGCGCAACTCGTAGCGACTGGCGGCGGCGCTGGAATTCGGCAGCTCGGCACAGACGCAGAGCTGCGGTCCGCGCTGCTGCTCACCGCCTGGACCGCGACGGCTGCCACCACGTTAGGCGCTCTTGGCGCGACGCCGCTGGCGTACCTGCTCGCCCGGCGGCGTTTTCGCGGGCGCGCGCTTCTGTCCGCGCTGCTGGATCTGCCGTTGCTCATTCCGCATCCCGTGGCGGGCATCGCGCTGTTGCTGGTGTTTGGACGACAGGGACCCCTGGGTGGTCCTCTGCTCGAGGCTGGACTACGGGTGGTGGGCACACCCGTGGGCATCGTGTGTGCGATGCTCTTCGTGGCGGTCCCGCTGTATATCAGCGGAGCGCGTGAGGCGTTTGCGCGCGTGGACCCGCGGTACGAGTCGGTGGCGCGCACACTTGGTGATTCACCCCTGCGCGCGCTTCGCCGAGTGACGCTGCCACTCGCGTCGCGGGGGCTGATCGCCGCCGCGGTGGTGATGTGGGCGCGCGCCGTGAGCGAGTTCGGCGCCATTGTGATTCTCACGTACAATCCCAAGGTGGCGAGCGTCCTGAGCTACGACCGCTTCACGAGCTTCGGCCTGGCCGAGGCGCTGCCGGTCGCGGCGGTGCTCGCGATACTCGCACTGGTGCCACTGACTCTGCTGCGGGCACTCCACGCCGAGCGGGCTCACGGCGCGGGAGCGTACGAGTGATCTCCGCACAGTCGCTCTCGGCGCGCGTGGGCGCGTTCACGCTCAGCGACATCTCGTTCGAGGTCCCTGATGGGCGCTATGGCGTCGTGATCGGGCCCGCGGGGAGCGGGAAAACGACGCTGCTGGAAACCATCGCCGGCGTCGTGCCGCAACGCGGCGGGCGGCTGTACCTGCGCGGCGCGGATGCCACCGGACTGTCGCCGGAGGCTCGGAACGTCGCGCTCGTCTACCAGCACGGTTTTCTCTTCCCGCATCTCACCGTACGTGAGAACATCGCGTATGGCGCGCGCGACGCCGCGGTGGTGAAGGAAGTGGAGCGCCGCCTGCAGACCGACGTCTTCGCCGCCCGGGACATTCACGGCTTGAGTGGTGGCGAGCGCCAGTTGGTCGCGCTCGCGCGGGCGCTCGCCCGCCGCCCCGCGGTCCTGTTGCTGGACGAACCGTTCTCGTCGCTGGATCCGAGACGGCGCACGATAACGCGCCGCGAAGTGCGAGCGATTCACCGCGAATGGGGGATGACAGTGCTGCAGGTGACGCACGATTTCACCGAAGCGGGGCTCCTCGGCGACGTCGCCATCCTGCTCGACTCGGGTCGTGTGCTGCAGCACGGTCCACCGGAGGTTGTCTTCCGCCGTCCGGCGTCCGCGTACGTCGCGGAATTTCTCGGTGCGGAGAACGTGTTCGCCGGGCAGGTGACGCCCATCGCCGGCTCCGGTGACGGCGGTCACCGCGCACTGGAATTCAGAGGCGCGCTCACCCTGTACGCGGTCGGTGATGCGGAGCCCGGTACGGCGCACGCCGTCATCCGCGCGGAGGAGGTCGTGTTGTCGCGCGACGCGCATGCATCGTCAGCGCGCAACCATTTCGTTGGTGCCATCACAGAGATTGCGACGGCAGGCGCCCTCACGCGGGTGACGCTGGATGTGGAGGGCACGCCGCTCGTCGCAGCGCTGACCACCCGGTCGGTAGACGAGCTGGAGTTGAAAGTCGGCCAACGGGTGCACGCCACGTTCAAGGCCATGGCGGTGCATCTGTGTTGAGGGCGCTTACCGCCGCTCAGGCGCGAGGCCGAGGCGTTGGACGGGGTCGTCAGTCCCCCAGTCCCCAGTCCCCGCTATTCGCCGAGCTAGCGCGCGCAGAGCGCCGCTGACGCGCCGGTCGCGATGCAGGTGCCGCGCACCCGCGCCTGCGGCGCCGTGGATCTCGTGCCCTTTGCCGATGCGCTCGAGGTGCGGCCGCGCTGCGCGCGTCCCGCGCGTACCCGCGCCACCAATCGCTCCATGTTCCCCCAGCGCGCACGATACCCGCGCACATCAATGTGCGCGAACGGACCACTCGGGCCCATCGCGTGGTAGTTACCCACCCCGCCCACGAGGTCGGGATAGCGCCGCTCGACGTTGTCCACCGCGTTCGAAATGATGCGAATATCCTTCACGTCGACGCGGCCGTCCTTGTTGAGATCGTCCATCTTTCCGTTGCGGTCGTTGTCGATCTGAACGTCCGCGGCGTCGCCAAACTGATGCCGGCTGTTGCGCGCGCGGCTACTGCTCTCACCCACGCCGTTCTCGTTGTACTGCGGGGAACGAAAGCCCGAGAGCACGGTGACGTGCTGCACCGGAATCCCGCGCAGCTCGATGTCGGCGATCACCAGCTCGAGCTTGTCGATCAGCGCCTCGCGCAGGACCAGGTATTTCGGCCATACGTCCGCCTGGTCGTGCGTCAGGAAGTCGCGCAGCCGGAAATGGTCCGAGACGTAGGTGTCCTGCATGTCCTTTGTCACCTCGATGAATCCTTCGGGATTCTCATAGGCGGTGGCGTTCACGCTGCGTCGCTCCGCGGGCCAGTAGCCCACGTGGTAGCGCCCAACGTGTGCGCCGAGCTTGTCGCTGAACGGGCGCATCGTGATGAAGAGAAACGGCTGCCGCGCGGAGTCGGTGGCGACGGGATAGATGCCCGGCCGCTTCGCCAGAGAGTCGCCGAGCATCTCGGCGACCGCCGGCGTCACGAACATCGTCGACTGACTGAGAAAGCGGAGCTTCCCGCTTCGTCCGAACAGGGAATCCGCGATTCCGAGCATCGGCCGCGCCACGTCGCGCAGCTGCAGTGTCGTGTCCAGCGCAACGGCGGTGGATTCCGCGGAGGTGAGAATCACCGGCCGGGCGTAGCTCTTCGCGATGCCGATGGACGCCATCACCGCCGCCAATCCCACCGCCAGACCATTCAGCACACGCGTCACGAGCGCCTCGCGAGCGGCCTTCCGCTTCACGAGCTGGCGTCGTTCGCCGAGCGTCAGGTTGGGGTCCGCGAGATTGGCCATCAGGAGGGTGAGTGTTGGCGGTCAGGCGCGCCACGGCGGGAGCACGGAGACTATGGATACCCCATGCCACCCGATAGGTGATGCATATTATGGACGAGTCAGGTCGGGCGGGCGTCATCGGTGGTGAGACGACCGAGCCGCGCGCGCCGCGGGTGGCATTCACACCCGACCCACCGTGTAAGTTATTACCGCAGACTACGCTACCCTCTCCTCCTCTTCGAGCCATGTCCATCCTCTCTCGTCGCTTCGGCCGGCTGGCCCGCCTGTGTATTGTGCCGCTCGCGACGCTGTCCGGCGGCTGCCAGGCACGCGCGCAGGGAACGTCGCCGATGTCGCCCGAGCGCCTTGCGCGGCACCCACGCATTCGCGCCGCGCTGGAAACCGCCCGCGCCAATAATGCGTGGACCGTCGAACAGCAGATTTCCCTCTGCGAGATCCCGGCACCGCCGTTCAAGGAGCGGGCGCGTGCTGAAGAGCTGGAGCGGCGTTTTCGCGCGCTGGGCCTGACGCGCGTGCGTATTGACGCGGAGGGCAACGTCCTCGGCGAGCGGCCGGGGAGCGGAGGCGGGCCGACCGTCGTGATCTCCGGTCATCTCGACACGGTGTTTCCCGAGGGTACCGACGTCACGGTGAAGCGTGACGGCGCGCGTCTGCGGGCACCGGGCATCAGCGACGACTGTCGCGGTCTGGCGGCGATGCTCGCCGTGATTCGCGCGATGCAGGCGAGCGACATGCGTACGCGAGGGCGAGTACTCTTCGTCGGAACGGTGGGCGAGGAAGGGGCGGGGAATCTCCGCGGGGTCAGGCATCTGTTCGCGCGGGAGCTCAGGGACAGCGTCGACTTCTTCGTCTCGATCGACGGCGCCGGAGTGAAGGAGATCACGAGCCGTGCCGTCGGAAGCCACCGCTATCGCGTGCGCTTCATCGGACCTGGTGGCCACAGCTACAGCGCCTTCGGAATGCCGAACCCCATGCACGCCCTCGGCCGCGCCATCGCGACAATCTCCGACATGCAGGTGGCCGCAACTCCCAAGACCACGTTCAACGTCGGGATCGTGCGCGGGGGGACGTCGGTGAACTCCATCGCGTTCGAGGGCAGCTTCGACCTGGACCTGCGCTCCGAATCCCAGGACGCACTCGACGACGCGGACCGCCGCGTGCGGCTCGGTA
The DNA here is from genome assembly GCA_031398865.1 of Gemmatimonadota bacterium. Lineage (GTDB taxonomy): Bacteria > Gemmatimonadota > Gemmatimonadetes > Gemmatimonadales > Gemmatimonadaceae > JANNOC01. Next base: position 5,904 of record JANNOC010000554.1, read on the forward strand.
TCGAGGCGGCGGTGCAAGCGGAGCGCGCGCGCTGGCCCGCATCAACGGTGGCCCTGGCCGCGGTCATCGATACCATCGGGATCCGGCCGGCCGGCGCACAGCCTGACACTGCCGCGATCGTGCGTGCCGCGATCGCCGCGGGCCGCGCGCTCGGGATCGCGAGTCACACGAATGCGTCGAGCACGGACGCCAACGTCCCCATCGCGCTGGGAATCCCAGCGATCACCATTGGCGGCGGGGGTGCGGAGGACAACGCGCATTCGCTGGACGAATGGTATGAGGACGGTCCCGACGGGCATCTCGGACCACAGCGGACTGTGCTGCTGATCGCGATTCTCGCCGGCGTGCGCTAGTTACCACCCCCGTTTTGTCGAGCTGGCTACACAGTTGTTTGAAGTCGGTCATGACCTATCTCCTTGCGTCGTTCTGACCCATCGCGCGTGCTGAAACAGGGCAGAACGATGTCATGCGGAGAGGACAGCGCCCCCACGGATCGCGCCTGGATGCGTGCAACGAAGGTCTGACTCCTACAAACGCGCTGGCCCGCTCCCTGCCTTTCTACCGCCCAGAGCATCATCGTGCTCGCGCTACGGCGCGCGGGCCGCAACTCGCCGGGCATTGGAGCGCACACGCTGTGTCCACGTCGCACGGAGTCGCCCTGTATCGCATCATCTGTCTCGCGGTCGTCCTCGCGGGATGGAGCGCGATGCATGAAGCGGGACTCGCGCTGACGCTGGCCGCCGCCGGTGCGCTGCTGCTGAATCCCTCGCGATTCCTGCATACGGCGACGCCAAGCGGATGGACAGCGTTGCACGCGGGGGACGCCGACGCGACGACAGGGTCCAGCACCAGCGACTACGACGCAGGCTACGCGTATCTCCGGTCAGGGCGTTTCGAGGAAGCCGTCGTGCTGCTGCAGGGGGTAGTCGCCCGGGACGAGAATGACGCCGACGCCCAGTATCACCTCGGCACCGCGCTTGTGGAGCTGAACCGTGACGCTACAGCGGTCGCCGCACTGGAGTACGCCGTGCGAGCGCGTCCCTCGCACCCGGAGGCGCACGAGCGCCTTGGACTGGCACTGCTGCGCCTCGGCCGCGCGTCAGCCGCTCGCACTGCTCTCTCGGAGGCGCTACGCCTGCGTCCCCAGCTGCCGGGTGCGCGTCACGGACTGGCCAGCCTCGAGGACATGCTTGGCTCGCGGCGTGGACGCCAGATGCACACCGCGGCGAACGGACGTTCGAGCGCGGCCTCGCAATTCGGTCCTCGCGCCGCCTGATCTGCCAGCCCGGCTCACGTGCCTCTGGCAGCCACACCGGACGAAACCGGGGTCGACGGCCGAACCGAGCCCTGCGCACGCTCACCTAACGACGCTGGCGCTGTGCGCAGGGCGTCCCATCGCGTTGGCGCGAGCCCTCCAGCCCCAGACGCCGAGGACGGCATGAGCGGAGCCTTCGTGGCGTTACGCGGGCGCGGCGAGTGTTCTCAGGGGCGTGGCGGGCCGCTTGGGCGCGCGGCGTCCGCGTCAGCGGCGTGCACCCCGAACAGCTCTATCGCCCGCCGCAGCCCAGCGATCAGCGCATCCACGTCTGAGTCGTCGTTGTACACGTAGAAGGACGCCCGCGCCGTCGCGGCAACGCCGAGGCGCCGCATCAGCGGCTGTGCACAGTGATGTCCGGCGCGCACGCAGACGCCTTCGCCGTCGAGAATGGTTGCGAGATCGTGGGGATGGATGTCGCCCAGCGTGAAGCTCAACACACCGCTGCGATGCTCCGCCGGCGGCCCGAAGAGCCGGATGCCCTCAATCGCGGAGAGGCGTTTCGCGGCGCGGCTTGTGAGCGCGCGCTCGTGCGCGCGCACGACGTCCATGCCGATGCGGTCGAGATAGTCCACCGCGGCGGCCAACCCGACCGCATCGGCGACGTTAGGCGTTCCCGCTTCGAACTTGTGCGGTAGCACGTTCCAGCTGCTGCGCTCGTCGTACACGAACTCGATCATGTCGCCGCCCGTCTGATACGGCGGCATCGCGTCCAACAGCGCGCGGCGGCCGATCAGTCCGCCGATGCCCATCGGGCCGCACATCTTGTGGCCGCTGAACGCGTAGAAATCCACGTCGAGCTCATCGAAGCGCACCTGCAGGTGCGGCGCGCCCTGCGCCCCGTCGCACACGACCAGGGGGGCGTGCGCGCCCGCCCGTCCGCCGGTGCGCGCGATGGCGGCGATCTCACGCACAGGGTTGATCGTTCCCAGCGCGTTGGAGACATGGTTGAACGCCACGACCTTCGTGCGCGCAGAGACGAGCGTCCGCAGATGATCCAGATCGAGCTGCCCGGTGTCCGTCAGCTCACAGATGCGCAGCGTCGCGCCGCGCTCCAGTGCCAACTGCTGCCAGGTCACGAAGTTGGCGTGATGATCCAGCGCGGTAACGATGACCTCGTCGCCAGCGGACACATGCTGCCGTCCCCACGCGTTGGCGACCAGATTCAGCGCCTCGGTGGTACCACGCGTGAAGATGAGCGTCGCCGGGTCCGTCACGCCGAAAAATGCGGCGATGCGCTCGCGCGCTGCGTGATACGCCTCGGTCGCCTTCACGGAAAGGGCGTAGGCGCCGCGGTGGGGATTGGCGTTACTGGTTTCGTAAAAGGCGCGTATCGCGTCGAGCACCGCCGCCGGCTTCTGTGTGGTCGCCGCGGAGTCCAGGTAGTGCAGTGACGGATTGTTGACCAGCAGCGGGAAATCCGCGCGGAGCGCCGCGCCCAATCGCGGCGCGGCGACCCGGCGCGTTCGTTTCGCCGCGAGTGACAACGTTCGCTGCGTCACGACTGCCTCGGCCCGACGAGGATACGGCCGTCTTCAACGCGGACGGCGAATACCGGAACCGGTTCCTCCGCAGGCAGACGGCGCGCCGCGCCCGTCACGCAGTCGAAGCGTGCCCCGTGCCACGCGCACTGGATGCTGCCGTCAGGCATCACGGCGCCTTCCGACAGCTGGAACGCCTGGTGACTGCATTTGTCACTGACCGCGTAGATGGTGCCGCCATGGTTGACGAGACAGACGAGCTCCCCTGACAAGAGCGCTACGCCCAGCAGAGATTCTTCAGGAACGTCGGTGACGCACGCGACGAACTCGAACTGCTCGGCAGTGGCGGTGTTCACGGCGCCGTCCGGAATGAGTGCATGTTGGCGAAAGCCGCAGACGCCCGATCTGGTGACAATTGAGGCAATGGGGATGAATGTAGTCCCGTATCGCTGCGCCGCAACGCGACCCCGCTGGGAACGAGTTCAGCTATCCGGCGAGAATCTCTTTCCCACGGTCTCCTGCACCGCGTCGCCTATTGAAGTAAATTGTTGGCGGATAATCAGATACACCAGCACGGCCGAGGCGGGCCGTGCATTGACAATCCCGACTGATTTACTTAGGATTCACTCGGAAGTGGCGCGCGCGACGGACCCGTTCGCACGCCCGTTTCCGTCTCATCCTGACGCTGGCGCCGCGTCGGGACGGATCGCGCGCCACCGAACGGAGAGTGCATGAGTTCGACCATCGAGACCCTCGTCAATCGAGAGTACGCGTACGGCTTCGTGACCGACATCGAGAGCGACACCATTCCTCGCGGACTCAGCGAGGATGTGGTTCGCGTGATATCGGCGAAGAAGAACGAGCCTGCGTTTCTCCTCAACTGGCGTCTCAAGGCATATCGCCGCTGGCTCACGATGACGGAGCCGCATTGGGCGAACGTGACGTACCCGCCGATCGACTACCAGAACGTCATCTACTATTCCGCGCCCAAGAGCGTGAAGCCGCTCGCGAGCCTGGACGAGGTGGATCCGGAGCTGCTGCGCACGTATGACCGCCTCGGCATCTCGCTCACTGAGCAGAAGAAGCTGGCCGGTGTCGCCGTGGACGCGATTTTCGACAGCGTGTCCGTCGGCACGACCATGCGTACGGAGTTGGCAACGCATGGCATCGTCTTCTGCTCGTTCGGCGAGGCCGTGCAGCAGCATCCCGAGCTGATCGAGAAGTATCTCGGCTCGGTGGTGCCCTACAGCGACAACTTCTTCGCGGCACTGAATGCCGCGGTCTTCAGCGATGGCTCCTTCTGCTATATCCCGAAGGGTGTCACGTGTCCAATGGAACTGTCCACCTATTTCCGCATCAACAGCGCGGACACCGGGCAGTTCGAGCGCACGTTGATTATCGCCGACGACGGCGCGTCGGTGAGCTATCTCGAGGGATGCACGGCGCCGAAGCGTGACACCAACCAGCTACACGCGGCGGTGGTCGAGCTCATCGCTCTCGACAACGCGAAGATCAAGTATTCCACCGTCCAGAACTGGTACGCCGGTGACAAGGAGGGGAAGGGCGGTATCTACAACTTCGTTACCAAACGCGGCGCCTGCCGTGGAGTGAACTCGAAGATCTCCTGGACCCAGGTGGAAACCGGCTCGGCCATCACCTGGAAGTACCCCAGCGTCATTTTGCAGGGGGACAACTCCACCGGCGAGTTCTACTCCGTGGCTGTCGTGAACAACAAGCAGCAGGCCGATACCGGCACGAAGATGATTCACATCGGCAAGAACACCAAGAGCACGATCATCTCGAAGGGGATTTCGGCGGGGGAGGGCAACAACAGCTACCGCGGGCAGGTGAAGGTGCTGCCCAAGGCCGACAACGCGCGCAACTATACGCAATGCGACTCGATGCTCGTCGGGAACCGGTGCGGCGCGCACACGTTTCCGTATATCGAGGTGCAGAACAACACCGCGACGCTGGAGCATGAAGCCTCCACGTCGAAGATCGGCGAGGACCAGATCTTCTACTGCAAGCAGCGCGGGCTCAGCGCGGAGCACGCCATCTCGCTGATTGTGAGCGGGTTCTGCAAGGAAGTCTTCAAGGAGCTGCCGATGGAGTTCGCGCTCGAAGCGCAGCAACTGCTCGGCATCACGCTCGAGGGGAGCGTCGGTTAGGGCACAGCCGCGCGGCGGAGCGCCCGCCTGCCGCGCGCGCGATACGGCCGCCGATCCGCGCTCACCTCCACGATTCCCCCGGCCCCATCGCGCCGGTCGCACACGAATTCATCGTCCGTCGTTCGCATAGAGGATTCTCGCAGTGCTTGAAATTCGAAATTTGCATGCTGCCATCGGCGACAAGCCGATCCTCCGCGGCATTGATCTCACCGTCAAGGCGGGTGAAGTACACGCCGTCATGGGGCCGAACGGCTCGGGAAAGAGCACGCTCGCGCAAGTGCTCGCTGGGCACCCCGCGTACACCATCACCGACGGCGAGGTGCTGTACGACGGCCGCAATCTCCTGGAGATGGATCCGGAAGCGCGCGCCCAGGCAGGAATATTCCTCGCCTTCCAGTATCCCGTGGAGATTCCTGGCGTCTCGAACGCGTACTTTCTCCGTTCCGCCTACAACGAGATTCGAAAGGCACGCGGGCTCGAGGAAGTGGATCCCATGGAGTTTCTCGACGTCATGACGGAGAGACTCAAGATCGTGGACATGAGCGAGGCGATGCTCAATCGGTCCGTGAACACGGGATTCTCCGGCGGAGAAAAGAAGCGCAACGAGATCCTGCAGATGGCGGTGCTGGAGCCCCGGCTCGCGATTATGGACGAAACGGATTCCGGGCTCGACATCGACGCGCTGCGCACCGTCGCCGACGGCGTCAACAAGCTGAAGCGGCCTGACAACGCGACGATCGTCGTGACGCACTACCAGCGACTGCTGAATTACATCATCCCCGACGCGGTCCACGTCCTGTCCGCGGGGCGCATCGTGAAGTCGGGGGGGAAGGAGCTGGCGCTGGAGCTCGAGGCGAAGGGCTACGACTGGCTCACGGCGCGGGAAGGCGCGGGGACCGCGGCGTGACGCAGGCGTATCTCGAGGAGTTCAAGACCTTCGCGGCCAACGGGGGCGGCGCCTCCTGGCTTGCACCCATCCGCCGCGCGGCGATCGGACGCTTCGGCGAGCTGGGGTTTCCCACGACGCGCAACGAAGACTGGCACTTCACCAGCGTCGCGCCGATTGCCGAATCTGACTTCCGGCACTTCCAGTCGCCCGGCGGGGAAGTGGACGCCGCGCAGCTCGCGCGATTCACCTTTGGGGCGACGGACTGGCATACCATCGTCTTCGTCAACGGCCGCTTCGCACCGGAGCTGTCAGCTCTCGGCGCGCTTCCGTCCGGTGTCATCGTTACGGGGATGGCACCGGCGCTGCGCGAGCAGCATCCGCTGCTGCAGCGCCATCTCGCCAGGATCGCGGCCTTCGAGGCGCAGTCGTTCACGGCGCTGAACACCGCATTCATGGGAGATGGCGCCCTCGTCCACATCGCGGCGGACGCCGATGTCGCGCGGCCAATTCACCTCGTGTTCGTTTCCGACGCACACGCGGCGAAGGCCGTGTCGTATCCACGCAACCTGCTCGTGCTGGAGCATCACGCGCGCGCGACCATTCTCGAGAGCTACGTTGCCGTCGGTGACGCCACGTACTTCACGAACGCGGTCACCGAAGTATCGCTCGCGGACGGTGCCACGCTGCAGCATTACAAGGTGCAGCGCGAAAGCCTGCGCGCGTTCCACGTCGGAACCGCGCAAGTCATGCAAGCCCGCGACAGCCACTATGTGTCCTTCTCCTTTGCGTCTGGCGGCGCGCTCTCGCGCACGAACATCTACACGCGGCTCGGCGGCGAGGGCAGTGGCGCGACGCTGAACGGGCTGTACCTGGTGGACGGCGCACAGCATTGCGATCACCAGACGATGATCCATCACGCGGAGCCCAACTGTTTCAGCCGCGAGCTGTACAAGGGCGTGCTGGACGGCGCGTCGCACGCGGTGTTCAATGGGAAAGTGTATGTGGACGCGATCGCGCAGAAGACGGATGGGAAGCAGTCCAATAACAACCTGTTGCTGTCGCCGCGCGCGCACGTGGACACCAAGCCGCAGCTGGAGATCTTCGCGGACGACGTCAAGTGTACGCACGGCGCGACCGTCGGCCGGATTGACGAGCAGGCGCTGTTCTACATGAAGACCCGCGGAATCGCGGCGGATCGGGCGCGAAAGCTGCTGACGTACGCGTTCGCCGCCGAGGTGCTGGAACAGATCGAGCTGCCGGAGGTGCGCGACGGGTTGGAAGCGCTCGTTCTCGCGCGCTTCGCGGGCGGGGAATAGGCTGCCGGCGTTGCGTCCGCCTTGCGAGATGGGCGCGGCAGCACCACCGTTGCCGCTGGTATGAGTGATCTGAACGAGCTGTACCAGAGCGTCATCCTGGATCACAACCGGAAGCCTCGCAACTTTCGCGAGATGCCTGACGCGGATCGGCGCGCGGAGGGGAAGAATCCGCTGTGCGGGGACGAGCTGGTCGTGTGGGTCCGCATGGACGGGGACGTCCTCGCCGACGTCAGTTTTGTCGGACGGGGATGCGCGATCTCCAAGGCCTCCGCGTCGCTGATGACGACCGCCGTGCAGGGGAAGACGCGCGGGGAAGCCGAGCTGTTATTTGGTCGCTTTCACGATCTTGTGACCGGTCGCGCGGGGGCGGACGTGACCGCCGAGTCGCTCGGCAGGCTGGCGGTGTTCTCTGGCGTCTCCCGCTTCCCCATTCGGGTCAAGTGTGCGAGTCTCTCATGGCATACCCTGCGTTCGGCGCTCAGCTCCGCTCCCGCGACCGTAACGACAGAGTGACGCAGGTCACGCCGCAAAGCCGCGGCGAGCGTTAAATAAGAGGGCTCTCGAGCGGCGATCCTCGACCAATCCATGCCCTACCTCGTACACCGACATCAGTCGCGCGCGCTCGGCCCGGGCGTTCTTATCATCGGGAGTGGCACCGAAGCGGCATGGCGCATCCTCGAGCATGATCTTCTGCCGATGCATGCGATCGTGATGCGCGACGGCGACGGCGCGGTGAGTGTTGTGCAAGGCTCGCCTGACGCGGCCGTCCTGGTGAACGGGAAGGAAATCGAGGGAGGGTGGCACCGCCTGACGTTCGGGGACCGGATCCTCCTGAACAACGCCGAGTTCCAGTTTCAGCAGTTCGCCGAAGGGGAACGGCACTCGCTCGACATTGCCTACCTCAACGACGCCCGGCGCGGCCGCCTGTTCCGCCTGCGCGAAGTCACGACCATCGGGCGGGATCTCGCGTCCGTGGTCCTGCTGCAGGACCCGGAAGTCTCCCGCACGCATGCGGAAGTGCGCCGGGAGGACAAGGGCTTCGTGGTGCACCCGCGCGGCGGGGTGACGCTGGTCAACGGCGAGCGCCTGGTGACGCCGCGTGTGCTGCAGGAAGGTGATCAGATCTTCATCGGCCGAACGAAGATGCGCTTCTCCACCGACGTGCCCTCGGGTGCCTCGGCGGCGCCTGACGCCCGAGTGCCCGGTGGTGCCAACAAGCAGGCGGCGCGCATGGCCACGACGTACATCGGTGTGGTGGAGTCGCGCGCGCGGCTCGACCGGAGCCGCCGGCGCCGTTTGGCGACGCTTGCGGGAATCGTGGCGGCCGGGTGCGCGGCGCTGCTCCTGCTGGCGTCCGCGATCTTCCGCGCGCTGCAGTAGGCCTGACGAGGCGGCCGGTCGTCCTCGCGTTCAGGCCTAGAAGACGAAGAACACCATGAAGAGAATTATCACCACGACCGCGATCGCGATGGGAATCACCGGGGACTTCCGCTTTCCGATGAGGTCCTGCTCGCCGGTGTCGCTGATAGCCTTCTGATATAGCTGCGTGGAGCGGCGTGACAGCTTCTCGTCGCCCTCCTCCCCCCCGCGAACCACCTGCACCCCCGCGGGCACCGCCTGCCGCGTAAACACGAGCGTCGAGCTTCCGACCTCGATCTTGTCGCCTTCCTCGAGAAGCCGCGGCCCAGCGATGTTGTGGCCATTCACGCGCGTCCCGGCGGAGCCCATGGAGTACAGCACGAAATTCCCGGCCTCGCCGCGGACGTCCGCATGGAAGCGCGAGACGGACGGATCCTTGAGGAGCACCTGGCTCGCCGCATCCCTGCCGAGGCTCGTGCTCCGGCGGGCCAGTGGGAACGCACGACGCTCCTTCTGGTCCACGAGGAAAGCCGGCGACCCAGCCTGATCCAGCGCCGCGTTGCGCGGCTTCTTGAGATCCTCGAGGAAGTAGATCCGCGCGGAGCCCGCGTCGATCACGTCGCCGTGCTCGAGCTTCGTCCCGTCCAGCCCGGCCTGGCGGCCGTTCACGACCACGATGTTCTGCGCCGAGGACGGCTTCAGCCGTGTTGACCCGTCGGTGTCGGAATGCAGCGTGAAGTGGCGCGCTGCCAGATCCACGTTCTGCAGCCGCCACGCGGCTTGCGAACCGCTGCCGATGAGCGTCTCGCCGCGCGTGACCTCGCGCGTGTTCCCTTCATGCTCCAGAAATGGCATCTCGTATCGTCTCCGTATCGGTTCTCAAATCGGCAGGGGTGTCTACGTCCCGTAACACGCCCTCGTCAGGCACCGGAACTTCGTGTACCTGCGACGCGTTGGCATGCACGACGGCACGCGCTCCACCAGCCGGGATCTCGCACAACTCTCGCCAGAGGCCGCGTGCAAAAAATGTGGGATGACCCCGTCGTGTGTCAAAGGTGGGGATCACGATGAGCGCGCCCGGGCGCGCCGCCGCATCCAGAATCGCGACGATGCTTTCGAGCGTCACATACGGATGATCCACCGGCCACACCAGCGCGCCCGTGGCCGGTGAGTTGGCCAGTTTGACGAGCCCCAGACACACGGAATGTATCTGCTGGGCGCCTCCGCTGCCGCCCGGTTGTAACAGCACACCCTCTGGAGCCTCCGTACCGGGCGGGACGACCGCGACGATGGGATCGGCTCCCGCCTCACGCGCGACGCGGGCAATCTCGTCCAGAAAGCGCACGTTGGGCCGCACTTCCGCCGCCACCTTGGGGCCGCCGAAGCGCGAGCCGCGTCCCGCGCCGAGAATGACGCACCCGATGCGTCGCGACGGAGTGCTCATCGTGAGTCGAGAAAGCGGATGGCGCGACGCAGGAGCGCGGCCGCGAGATCCACCTTATATGCGTTCTTCGACAGGGGGCGCGCGTCATACAAGGCCCGCGCCGCCAGCGTCGCGACGTCGTCCTCTCCCAGGCCCCCCGTGGCCACATCTTCCTCGATCGACGACGTGATTCGCCACGGCCTCGGCGCAACGCCGCCGAGGACGAGGCGCACATCGCCATCCGCGCGACGCACGGCGGCGACGCTCACCAATGCGAAGTCCCAGCTGCCACGCTGCATCAACTTTTCGTAGCGTTGGCGAGCGTTGGCGGACGCGGCGGGGAGTACTACCGCGGCGATGGCCTCATCCGCGGCGAGCACGGTCTCCGCGTCGAGTCGGTTGCCGGGGAGAACATAGAACTGTGCGATCGGGAGCGTTCGGCGACCGCGCGGGCTGGCGATCTCGACCTCTGCGTCGAGTGCGGTGAGCGCGACCGCGGGATCGGACGGGTGTACGATGAAGCAGGGCCCGCCCCCCAGGATGGCGTGATACTGATTCTCACCGCGCGCGGCTGGACAGTCGCTTCCGCCATTCTTGAGGCAGGGAACAGCGCGACGAAAATACCAACAACGGGGGCGCTGGCAGAGATTACCGCCGAGCGTCCCCATGTTCCGAATGGCGGGAGTGGCGACGCTGTCGGCGCTCTCCGCGAGCGCCGGGTAGCGCTCCCGCACGACTGGGTGGCTCGCGATTTCCGCGATTCGGGTGGCGGCACCGATGCGAAGCGAGCCATCGGGCAGCGGTGTAACGCCGTGCCACTCCGCTACCCGGCGGACGTCGACGAGCAGGTCCGGTTTTGCCAGCCCTTCCTTGACGAGCACGAGCAGATCGGTGCCCCCGCCGAGGGCCAGCGCCGCGGGTGAATCGAGCCGTTTCAGCGCATCATCGGCTGAGGACGCGGGGTGGTACGCAAAGGGGTGCACGATCGTCTATACGGAAGCGGGACGTTGCTGGACGCATCGGGCGTCATAGCTTTCGTCCCAGAGAAGCATACCCGTCCCGACTCGCCTCACATGCTCGTTCGCCTTAGCGCCCGCGCCGCGCTCCTCGCGCTCGCCGCGGTCGCGTGTCGTCCATCTGCTGACAAGACGCTCGACGTACCCAGCGCGAGCGCGGCCACGGCGGACACGATGCCCAGTGCGCCCGCGCCGTCCCCGGTGATTCATCCGGATCCGGAGGAGCTGCCGCCGGTGGCCGACTCGGTCGCGCGCAGTCTCGTCTTCGCGCCACGAAATCAAAGATGGTTCACCGCCGCCGCGCGCGGCAAGAGAATGCTGGTAGACATCGGACGCGTGGATCTGGAGGTGCGCCAGGACTCAGCGCGCAAGCGCGCCTTTCGCGATCTCGTCGAGCGCCGCGCACCGCTCAGGCACGGCCAGCGGCTGCGTCTTCGGAGTCCCTGGGGAGCGGAAGACGTGACTGTTGGCGGCTACGACAGCTGGAACGGACGCATCGTCGCGATCCTGCACGGGTCGTCGCGGTTGGATTCGCTGGTGCGCGCGGTGGAGCCGTTGCCGGCGTCGGTAACTCCGGCAGATAGCAGCACCGCGACGGCACCCGACTCGTGCAGGCGCGACAGCATCCCGGGAGCGCTGCTGGAGCGCGCCGAGATGGTGCGCGATTCCATCGATCTGGAGCTGCGCATGTCGCAAATGCCGGTGTACGAGCGACTGGCCCAGCAGGTGAACGTGGCCTCTACGCAAGTTCCCGGATGCTTCGGCGACGGCCGGCTCCTGCTGATCGTGAGCCTTCGTGCGGGGGACAACGAGTACGTGCGCGAGAGCTACGTCGTGCTGGATGACAGCGGAGGCGTTCACCCGCTCGTGCGCGGGCTCGGGTATCGCTTCAAGGCGCATGACGCGATCTATGCCTTCGACGCCGACGGCGACGGCGTGGACGACGTCGCAGTCAAGGGGATGGCACAACGATCGGGAGGCACCGTACTCCTCCGCCTGGATCCGGTGAGCCATCGGCTGGAGCGCCTCACCGGCGGCTTCGTGTGGGAAGGGCTGTGATTCTCCGCCGGCCGGATCGGTCGCGTACGCGCGCGTTTCTGGCCCTCGTCGTGCTTGGGGGAACACTCCCCGCGTGCGCGACGACTGGACTGACCCCACTGCCCCCGCACCCTCCCAGCGCGACGCGGAGTGCTCTGCCTAACGGCGCCAGGGAGACAGCGGCGCGAGCCAACGCGGTGCGTCCCGCGGCCGATGTTCGGGCGATGCCCGCCGACGAGTACCTCCACACGCGTGCGCTCATCGTGCCGGTGGCGGGCATTCCTCCCGATCGCGTGCCCGACAGCTATCACGCGAAGCGCGGCGCGCGCGTCCACGCCGCGGTGGATATTCTGGCACCCCGGGGTACACCCGTACTCGCGGCCGACTCCGGAGCAGTGTACAAGCTGCGCCGCAACGGCGCGGGCGGGCTGGTGATCTACGCGACCGATCCGCTCAAGCGGCTGATCTACTATTACGCGCACCTCGACCGGTATCATCCGGCCATGCGTGAAGGACGGCCGCTCGCCAAGGGTGACACCATCGGCTTCGTGGGGACAACCGGAAACGCACCGGCGAAAACGCCGCACTTGCACTTCCAGGTGATGCGGCGCGAGGCAGGCAGTGGTTATTGGGAAGGGACGCCGCTCGATCCACGGCCGCATTTTACGGCGGACGGTGCTCGCCCATGAGCCTCACGAGCAAGCAGCGCGCGGCGCTGCGGGCCGATGCGCATCATCTCGCGGCGAGCGTGCATGTCGGACACCATGGTCTGTCCGCGGCGCTGATTCAATCGCTCGGTGATGCGCTCCGGACGCACGAGCTCGTAAAGGTCCAGCTGGGCCGCGGGGTGCAGGTGAAGGCACAGGATGCGGCGGAAACGCTCGCGAAGTCCACGGGGGCCGAGGTAGTACAGGTGATCGGGCGTACGGCGACGCTGTACCGGCGGAATCCGGAGCTCGAGCGGAAGAGCTAGGCGCCGATCGCCGCCCGCACACGCCACGGCGTCAGCGGAATCTCGTTCACCTCCACGCCAAGCGCGTCGGCCACGGCGTTCGCGATGGCGGGCGCGGTGGGGATGATCGGCGGCTCAGCCAATCCCTTCGCACCGACGTGGTTGGCCTGGTCGTCCGAATGCTCCACGAACAGGACGTCGAGCAGCGGGATGTCGCACATCGTCGGGATCTTGTAATCGTGCAGCGTCGGATTGAGCGGGATGCCTAACGTGCGATCCAGCACGCGCTCCTCGAACAGCGCATAGCCAATCCCCTGAATGATCCCGCCCTCGACCTGACTCTCGGCGAGGGTCGGATTGAGTATGCGCCCGGAATCGTGGACGGACACGATGCGCAGGACGCGCACGATGCCGGTTTCCACGTCCACCTCCACCTCGGCGAACTGCGCGCCGAAGGCGGCGATGTGCGCGTCGTCCGGATTCGGGCCGCGGGACCCGCGCCCGATGATCATGACGTCGCCGAGCTTCGCGCCGACGTCGGCAAAGGTGATGGATGCACCGTCGCCGCGCGCGCGGATGACGCTGTCGCGCGCGTCGAGCTGCGAGGCGTCTACGCTCAACATGGCGGCCGCGGCAGCGAAGAGCTCGCGCCGCGCGTCCACCGCCGCCATGCGCACGGCGGGAGCGACCGAGGCCACCGTCATGGAGCCCCACGAGTTGCCGGTGTACGGCGTGCGCTCGGTGTCGCCGAGGATGACGCGGACGTCCGCGAGGCGGGCGCCTAACGCTTCGGCCGCGACCTGGGCCAGCACGGTGCGAGTGCCCGTGCCGAGATCCTGCGAGCCGGTGAGCACGTCGGCGGAGGCGTCGGGGTTGAGTCGCACGAGCGCGTAGGCGGGTGGGCCGCCGCCGGCACCCCAGGTGAGAGACGCCATCCCGCGTCCGCGCCGGATCGAGGAGTGCAGGGCCGGGGCTGCGCCACGCGTCCACCCGAAGCGCTCGGCGCCCATGCGATAGCATTCGTCCAGCCGCTTCGAGGTGTACGGGCGCAGCTTCTCCACGTTCGTCGTGGCGTAGTTCGCGACGCGAAGCGCCAATGGATCCATTCCGAGCGCCGCGGCGAGCGTGTCCATCGCCCGCTCGAGACCGAAGGCGCCTTCCGCGTGACCCGGCGCGCGGAAGGACGCCATTGCCGAGGCATTGATGTATGCGTACGTCTCGGATGTATGCACGTTGGGACAGCTGTACAACTCGTGATAGATCTTCGCCGGCCCGCCCTGCCACCCGCCAATGCCAAGCGGGATCTGCGCCTCCAGCACGATCGCGGTGAGCGTGCCATCGCGGCGCGCTCCCAGCGACACACGCTGCACGGTGGCGGGGCGATTGCCGCTGTCCATCTGCTCGGCGTCCCGCTCGTTGATGCAGGACACAGGGCGACCGGTGCGTCGCGCGAGGGCGGCCGCGAGATAGGCGTTTGTGCTCGCGCCGTTCTTCGCGCCGAATCCGCCACCCATGTAATCCTTGATGACGCGCACCTGCGTCATCGGCAGGCCGAAGGCGTTCGCGAGATCCTCGCGCGTGTTGAAAATGCCTTGTGTGGATTCCCACACCGTGAGCTGGTCGCCAGCCCATTCGGCGACGGCGCCATGCGGCTCGAGCGCGCTGTGCAGGGCCACCGGCGTGCGATACTCGCGCGTCACGACCACGTCCGCATCGCGCAACCCCTTGGCCGCATCACCCCGCTCGTACAGCTTTGGCGAGTTGCGCGAGCGATTGCCGCCGGGACGCACGAGCGGCGCACCGGGCGCGAGGGCGTCCTCCACCGTCACAGCGTGCGGCTCGGCGGCGTACTCCACGACGACGTGCCTGAGCGCGTCACGGGCGAGCTCCTCGCTGTCCGCGCACAGGGCAGCGATGGGCTGCGCCGCGTAGTGCACGGTGGGATCGAGCAGCGGTACGCCACCGATGTCGATTGTCGGCAGATCGGCGCGGGTGACGCCGTCGCGGACGCCCGGCAACGAGAGGGCTGGGGCGAGGTCGATGCGCGTGACGCGCCCCCGCGCGATCGGCGCACGCAGGATGGCGACGTGCAGGGTGCCGGGTCGCTGGATGTCGGTGGTGTAGCGCGCACGGCCCGTCACTTTTTCGAGTGCATCAACGCGTGGGACGCGCTGGCCCACCACGCTCAGTGGGCCGTCGGTACTCCACGGCGGAAGCTCGAATGCCGGACGCTCGACGATCCTGATCTGCTCGCGCCCCTCGATCTCCACCCGGGTCGTGATGAAGCGCCCGGGCGCGCCATTCGCGTCAGCGTCGGCCTTGTGTGCCGTATCACCGGCGTGCCCGGCCGCGCGGCCGCGCCCCGTCTTCGTAGGGGTCGTGGCCTTCCCATCACCGCGCGGCATCCGATCCCTCCGCGCGCGCGCGCATTGTCTCGGATGCGGTGCGAATCGCGGCCGCGATCCTGGGATAGGTGCCGCAGCGGCATAGATTGCCGCTCATGGCGACGGCGATGTCGTGGTCGGATGGTCGCGGAGTTCGCGAGAGCAGCGCGATGCCCGCGAGAATCTGGCCGGGCGTGCAGTATCCGCACTGCGCGGCATCATGCGCGATGAACGCGCGCTGCAGCGGATGCAGGTCGTCGCCAGCGATTCCCTCGATGGTCGTGACGCGCGCCTCCTGGCACGCGACCGCGAGAGTGAGGCACGCGTAGACCGGCACCTCGTCGAGCAGAACGGTGCAGGCGCCGCACTCTCCGCGGTCGCAGACCAGCTTGGTGCCGGTGAGGTGCAACGCGTCGCGCAGGACGGTCAGGAGCGTGGCGTGCGGCGGCGCGGCGACGTCGTGCGTGACGCCGTTCACATAGAGACGCATGTGGAGACTAATATGCTTCGCCTCGAAGGGTGTCCAGTGATGCTCCCCTATGCACCTCGCGGTTTGCGCGATAATATCCCGATAGCTCTTTCAATACGCGAAGCCCGAGACGGCCATGCCCTACATCATCACTGAAGCCTGCGTCAACACGAAGGACAAAGCGTGCGTTGACGTGTGTCCTGTAGACTGCATCTACGAGGGACCGGAGCAGCTGTACATCCATCCGGACGAATGCATCGACTGCGGCGCATGTGAACCCGAGTGCCCCGTGACGGCCATCTTTCCGGAAGAGGACGTTCCCGCGAACCTCAAGCATTTCGTGCAGATCAATCGCGACGTCTTCAAGGGCGACAACCCTCCCGGCCGCCCGACACGGTAGGATCGCCGTCGGACCTTGAGAACCTGACTCGATGCACAGGACCATGGTCGCCCTCACGGCGTTGCTCTCGCTGGCACTCGCGCAGTCCGTGACCGCGCAACAGCCGACGGCTCCCGTCGCGCAGCCGGTGGGCAGAGCGGCGATAGCGGGCGCCATCGTGGACAGCCTGCGAGGAGGATTCCTCTCTGGCGCCGACGTACTCATCGAAGGGACCGGACTCACACTCACGACCGATTCGCTTGGCCGGTTCCAGGTGGACAGCCTTCGCCCGGGCACGTATCGGGTAGGTGTCTTCCATCCCCTGCTCGACACGCTCGGCCTGTCGCTCTCCACGCCGCCTTTCCGGGTCGCAGCCGACAGTGTAGCGGTG
>JANNOC010000694.1:0-7197 GCA_031398865.1 Gemmatimonadota bacterium
GCCGTGCGGGGCGCCAGGGCGATCCGGGAGCCTCGCAATTCTTTCTGTCGCTCGAAGACGATCTTATGCGCCTTTTCGGATCGGAGCGCCTCGCGAAACTCATGGACCGCATGGGGCACCAGGAAGGCGAGGTGCTGATGCATCCGCTCATCACGCGGTCCATCGAGCAGGCACAGAAGCGCGTCGAGCTGCAGAACTTCCAGTCACGCAAGCGCCTGCTCGACTACGACGACGTGATGAACCAGCAGCGCGAAGTGATCTACTCACTGCGCGCCTTCGCCCTGGAAGGCGGCGAGGAGCTCAGGGCGGAAGCCGTGAAGATGATCGAGAAGGCGATCGCGCGGCGCGTGGAAACCGGTCTCGGGCTGTTTGAGACGCAGGAGGAATGGGATTTCGAGTTGCTCCGGCAGGAGCTGCTCATGCACTACCTGCTCACCGTCTCCGAGTTCGAGGCCGCTGCCGAGTCGCCGACGAGCCTCGCGGAAGCGCAGGCCGCCGCTGTCGCGGCGGGGCAACAGTCATTCGCCGCGAAGCTCGCCGACCTGTCCCGCTTCAGCGTCGAGGGGATTGCCAACGTCGCGTATCATCTGCTCTCGCAGGTGATGCTCAATGTCCTGGACGAGAAGTGGAAGGATCACCTGTACGATCTCGATCAGCTGCGCGCGACGATCGGGTATCGCGGGTGGGGGCAGAAGGACCCGCTGATCGAGTACAAGCACGAAGCGTACACGATGTTCGTGGACCTCATGAGCGATATCGCCAACACATTCACCGAGCGCTTCCTGCGCGTGCAGGTGGTGTTTAATCCACCACCCGATCCCGGCGGAGATGGACGGCGGCGCGGCCCTGACGGCCCGCGCGGCCGGGACGGCGCGCGTGCGCCAACGCGACGGTACAACGCCCTTGGGATCCTCGAGGACGTGCCGCCCGACGAAGGCACCGATGCCGTACTGGACGTCGGTCCGGGGGAACCCCCGGCGGAAGAGCCCGTCGTGAAGAGTGATCCGGTCGTCGTGGGCGCGGGCCGCACGCGCGCGTTAGGCGCGACGCAGCCCATGACCGGAAGCCCGCGCGGTGGCGCGGGCGCGGCCGGGTCGGGAACTAACTGGTCCAGCGTGGGGCGCAACGACCCGTGTCCGTGCGGAAGCGGCAAGAAGTTCAAGAAGTGCCACGGCGCGGGACAGTAAGCCCAGACATTTCAGCATTCGCGTCGCGATGACGTGCGCGCGAATCGGGTGTTGCCGCTCGCCATGCCCGCCTCCACTGTGTCCGTTCAGACGCGGGAACGGCGCGGGAGAGGCGAGTATGTGTGGCGAGGCGGGACGGGACGGGTGACCATTCGCGAGATGCCGCGCTCCGAGCGGCCGCGTGAGCGTCTCAAGGATCTCGGCGCGCAGGCGCTGAGCACGGCCGAACTGCTGGCGATTGTCATCGGGTCAGGCGCAGGACGACGCTCGGCGGCGACCATCGGGCAGGATATCCTGCATTCACATGGTGGCTCGCTGCGACGGTTGGCCGCGCAGCCGGTGGCGGCGCTGACCGCGCTGACCGGAGTGGGAATCGCACGCGCGGTCGCCGTGCATGCCTCCATGGAGCTCGGCCGGCGTCTGGCGGCGGAGTCGCGCGACGAGGGTGCGCCCCTCCGCTCCCCGCGCGACGTGTATGCGGTGTTCGCCCCACGCCTCGAAGACCTTCCGGTCGAAGAGTTTCACGTTGCCGTGCTGGATTCGCAGCATCGCCTGGAGCGAGACATCACGGTCACACGCGGCCTCCTGAACTCGTCGCTGGTGCATCCGCGGGAGGTCTTTCGCGAAGCGATCGCCGAGCGTGCGGCGTCCATCGTGCTGGTCCACAACCATCCCAGCGGTGATCCCACGCCGTCCGGCGATGATCGGCAAGTCACGGAGCAGCTGGTTGCCGCGGGACGGCTGCTCGACATCCCCGTTCACGATCACGTGATCGTCGGTCGCGGCCGATACGCCAGTTTCGCGGAATCCGGGCTGCTGTAGCGCCAAGGCACCGGGATTTCAGCGCGCCGGAGCATCGCATACCGGCCTACTGACACGTTCGGACCCGTCAGTGGGTCTAGCCCGCCGACGGTGTTCCATACTAGTGTACAGGGGAAGCCTCACCACGAACCCTGTGCCACGCGGACGACGCGTGCCCTGAAACGGGTGCGGGGCGTCGTTGCGCGCGCAGGATCCCCGGCACTCCTGGAGACAGTCCTTCGTGACTGCAACGGCGCTCAGAGGGGGAGACTTTATCCCCGGGTGGAACAGCTCCGGCCAGCCGCTTCCCGAGCGGCTCGACCCGGAGCTGTTGCTGCGCGCCTATCGCTTCAGTCACCGCGCGCACGAAGGGCAGCGGCGTCGCTCCGGGGAACCGTACGTCTCGCACTGCGTCGAGGTCGCGAAGATTCTCGCGGACCTGCAGCTCGACTCCGTGACGGTAGCGAGCGGGCTGATTCACGACGTCGTCGAGGATACGGCGGTCACGGTTCCCGACATCGAGCGTGAGTTCGGCCGCGAGATCGCGCAGATCGTGGATGGTCTCACCAAGATCGGCAGCCTGCCGCTGAACTCGTCGCAGGAGCGGCAAGTCGAGAACTATCGCAAGCTGCTGCTGTCCATCGCCAAGGACGCACGCGTCATCCTCATCAAGCTCGCGGACCGGCTGCACAACATGCGCACGCTGGAGTACCTCCCCGAGGACAAACGGCAGCGGATCGCGCAGGAGACGCGGGATCTGTACGCGCCACTCGCGCATCGCTTCGGCATGGCGAAGATGCGCTGGGAGCTGGAAGATCTCGCGTTCAAGCATCTGGAGTCGCCGGAATACAAGGGACTCGCGAAGCTGGTGTCGCAGAAGCGGGGTGAGCGCGAGTCGCTCATCGCGCAGCTCGCGGGTCCGCTCGAAGGCGAGCTCCGCGGGGCGGGCATAGAAGGCGTGGAGGTCACCGGACGGCCGAAGCACCTCTGGTCCATCTGGAAAAAAATGGCGCAGCGCGAGCGGCCTTACGATGAGATCTACGACCTGCTCGCCATTCGCGTGCTGGTGGACACGGTGCCGCAGTGCTACCACGCGCTCGGCGTCATCCACGACGGCTGGACGCCTGTCCAGGAGCGCATCAAGGACTACATCGCGCAACTGAAGTCGAACGGCTACCAGTCGCTCCACACGACCATCTTCGGGCCCGGACGCCAGCTGTTCGAGATTCAGATTCGCACGCGCGAGATGCATCGCACGGCGGAGTTCGGCATCGCCGCCCACTGGCTGTACAAGGACGACAGCAAGAGCGCCGACGAGCTGGATCGCGCGCTGCTCTGGTTCCGGCAGGTGCTCGAGCTGCAGCTCGACGCCAAGACGCCTGACGAGTTCCTCGAGTTCCTCAAGCTGGATCTGTACCAGGACGAGATCTTCGTGTTCACCCCCACCGGCGACGTCATCCAGCTGCCGAAAGGCGCGACGCCAATCGACTTCGCGTTTGCCGTGCACACGGAGATCGGGCGGCATTGTCACGGCGCGAAGATCAACGGCAAGATCGCGCCGCTCTCGCGCGAACTGAAGAATTCGGAAACGGTCGAGATTCTCACCTCGACGTCGGCCAAGCCCAGCCGCGACTGGCTCGCCCACGTGCGGACCGGGCGCGCGCGGCATCGCATCCGGCAATGGTTGCGGCACGAAGAGAACGCGACGTCCGCGAAGATCGGCCGCGAGATCCTCGATCGCGAAGTGCGCCGCCGGCGCCTCGCGAAGCCGGCGGACGATGACCTGCTGCGGGTCGCGAAATCCTTCGGCTTGATGGATCTCAATCACCTGATCGCGTCGCTTGGTCAGGGCGAGGTCAACATCATGCAGGTGCTCAAAGTCCTGCATCCCGATCTGGAAGAGGCGCCGCAGGAGCCGCCGAAGCTGAGCGCGTTCGAGCGGCTCGTGGACCGGATGCGCGGCAGCTCGAAGGGCGTCCGGATCCAGGGCGTTGACGGGCTCATGGTGCGCTATGCGCAGTGTTGTCAGCCCGTGCCTGGCGATCCGGTGGTGGGGTACGTCACGCGAGGGCGCGGCGTGAGCATCCATCGCGGCGATTGTCCCAACCTGCTGATGCTGGCGCACGAGCCGGAACGCCGTCTGGACATCGATTGGCAGGAGATGGAGGGCGAGCGGTTCGTCGTGCGACTCACGCTGGAAGGCAACGACCGCCGCGGCTTGTACGCGGATGTGGCCGCCGCCGTGAGCGCCACGAGCACCGACATTCGCAGCATGGAGTTGCGTACGGTGGACGGGCGCGCCACCGGCGCTGTCCTCGTGGAGGTCGAAAACCTCGCCCACCTCGAAAAGATCATCAAGGGCATTCGCAGGGTGAAGGGAATTGCGGAAGTCGCACGCCGCGAGCGGCTGACGGCGGACGAATGACGCGGCGCGCCCCCCTACACCGCGAAGTGCATGCGTAGACCAGTATCGGCCTCCCCGCTGGGAACCGGGACCCTTGTCGTCTGCGATGATGGCTCGGTGTGGATGCTGGTGCCGCCGTCCACGACGTGGCAGGAGGGGCCGGCGATCCCCGGGAGCGCGCGCGATCACGAGGCCGACAGTGCGCGTCCATCCGGGGCCTACCTGGGCGGCGGCAAGCTGCAATTGTAGGGCGAATCTGATCGCCGACCCACCCCGAACAAAAGCCGGTCGCGCCCACTATATTCAGAGCATGACCCGCGCGCCCTTCGATCTCGAGACGCCGTTCCAGCCCGCCGGCGACCAACCCCGCGCGATTGCCGAACTCGCCGGCGGGCTGGAGCGAAACGACCGCTTCCAGACGCTGCTCGGCGTGACGGGTTCGGGGAAGACGATGACGATCGCCAATGTCATTCAGCGCTTCGGCCGGCCGACGCTCGTGCTGTCGCACAACAAGACGCTCGCGGCGCAGCTGTACGGTGAGCTCAAGAGCTTCTTCCCCCGCAACGCCGTCGAGTACTTCATTTCGTACTACGACTACTACCAGCCGGAGGCGTACGTGCCGTCGAGCGACACGTACATCGAGAAGGACGCCTCCATCAATGAGGACATTGACCGCCTGCGACTTCGCGCGACGTCGAGTCTCATGGAGCGCAGCGACGTCGTCATCGTCTCCACCGTATCGGCGATCTACGGATTGGGCGATCCGGTCGCGTATCGTGAGACGATGGTCACGATCGAAAAGGGGCAGCGCGTGCCGCGCGAGGAGATTCTTCGCAGCCTCGTCCGGATTCAGTATAACCGCAACGACGTGGCGTTCGAGCGTGGCACCTTTCGCGTCCGCGGCGACACCGTCGAGATTCTCCCGGCCTACGAGGAGCAGGGCGTTCGCATCGAGCTGTGGGGTGACGAGGTCGAGCGCATCTCCAAGATCAACGCCATCACGGGAGAGACGATCGCCGCACTGGACAAGGCGGCGATCTACCCGGCGAAACACTTTGTCACGTCGCGTCCAACCATCGAACGCGCGGTGGCGCTCATCCGGGCGGAGCTGGTGGAGCGCCTCGCCGTGCTCAAGGGCGCGGGCAAGTTGCTCGAAGCGCAACGGCTGGAGTCGAGAACCAACTTCGACATCGAGATGATGCTGGAGATTGGCACCTGCGCCGGCATCGAGAACTACTCGCGGCATCTTTCAGGACGCAAGGAAGGGGAGCGTCCAGCCTGCCTCTTCGACTATTTTCCCGAGGATTTTCTCGTGGTGGTGGATGAGTCACACGCGACGCTGCCGCAGATCGGTGGCATGTTCAACGGCGATCGCGCACGCAAGCTCACGCTGGTGGAGTACGGCTTCCGTCTGCCGAGCGCGCTGGACAACCGACCTCTCATGTTCGACGAGTTCCTCGCGCTGACGCCGCGCGCGATAAACGTCTCCGCCACACCGGCCGAGCTCGAGCTGCAACTGTCCGAAGGCGTGATCGTGGAGCAGGTGATTCGTCCGACGGGGCTGGTGGATCCGGAGATCGAGGTCCGTCCGGTCCGCGGTCAGGTGGACGATCTCCTCGAGGAAATCCGCGTCCGTGAGCGCAAGGGAGAGCGTGTGCTTGTGACGACGCTGACGAAGCGGATGGCGGAAGACCTCACCGACTATCTCCAGCAGACCGGCGTGCGCGTGCGCTACATGCACTCGGACATCGACGCGATCGAGCGGATGGAGATCGTCCGCGGTCTGCGCCTCGGCGACTTCGACGTGCTGGTGG
This sequence comes from Gemmatimonadota bacterium, assembly GCA_031398865.1. Lineage (GTDB taxonomy): Bacteria > Gemmatimonadota > Gemmatimonadetes > Gemmatimonadales > Gemmatimonadaceae > JANNOC01. The sequence goes on from JANNOC010000694.1 coordinate 6,207, forward strand.
GCATCAACCTGCTGCGCGAAGGGCTGGATCTCCCGGAAGTGTCGTTGGTGGCCATTCTCGACGCCGACCAGGAAGGATTTCTGCGGAGCGAGCGTTCGTTGATTCAGACCATCGGGCGCGCGGCCCGGCATCTCAATGGCCGCGCGATTTTCTATGCGGACCGTGTCACCGGCTCGATGGCGCGCGCGATCGCGGAGACCGACCGGCGGCGCGCTCTGCAGACGCAGCATAACGTGACGCACGGCATCACGCCGTACTCGGTGACCAAGAGCGTGGCCGAAGTGCGATTCATCACGCGCGTTGCCGACGCGCGGGTGGAGCGGGAAGCCGGCGAACAGGCGCGGGCGAAGCGCATCGCCGAGCCGGCCTCGAAGTATGCGGACCCGGCGAAGCTCATCGCCGAGTTGGAACGTGAGATGCGGGAGGCCGCGACGGCGCTGGACTTCGAGGCCGCCGCGCGTCTGCGGGACCAGCTCTTCGAAGTCAAGGCGCAGATCGGCGGTGGAAGCAGTGGCACCCAGCGGCGGCAGAGCGCACTGGCCGGCCTGCGGGATGGGGGGCAGGGCGCTTCGTGACGGAAGACGCAGGGTTCAGGCACATTGTTCCATCGCTGGCGTGGCGTGGCAGTATCGCGCTCACACGCGAGGAGCTGGAGCGCTGGGGGGAGGAGCTGGGCCGCTCGATCACCCCCCCTCTGCTGGTGACTGTTTCGGGCGACCTGGGCGCCGGCAAGACGACGCTGATTCAAGCGATCTGCCGAGGGTACGGCGTAGCCGGCGAAGTCACCAGCCCGACGTACACGCTGGTACACGAATACGCTGCCCCACGCTCGCCCGTGTTTCATCTGGATCTGTATCGTCTCGCGAGCGAAAGCCCGAGTGGCTCGGAGCTGACCAACCTGGGGTGGGACGAGATCCTCAGCGCGCACGCGCTCGTGCTCATCGAGTGGCCAGAGCGCGCGAGCGGGCACATTCCCTCCGGGCACGTTCCG
>JANNOC010000590.1:0-2692 GCA_031398865.1 Gemmatimonadota bacterium
CTCTCGGCCTCTACGGCACCGAGCTCGAGGAGGGCGGTCGTACCCCGGGGAAGAACCCGGACCAAAACCTGATCTGGAACTACCGGAAGTTCAATCTCTCGCTGGGCTACAGCGGCAACATCATCGACGTGGCGCGCGGAGTCGTTCTCCGGACGAGAATCACGGAGCTGACGCGCGAGCAGACGCGGCTGCGGCTGGACATCGCCGCGCGCGAGCGTCGTATCAAGGGGTTGGAGGACGCGCTGCGCAGGGCCCAGGCAGGCGAGCTGGCCGACATCGCGAAGCGGCGGCAGCAGCTGGAGGTTGACCTGAAGGCTGAGCGCGATGCCATTCAGCGGGCGAACGATCGCTTGCGTGAGTTGGAGAACCGCCCGCCGTCGACGCCGCCTTCGACTCCCCCCAGCAATCCGCCGACCTCTCTTTCTTCTCCGTTGTCGCCGTGACCGCGATCAGGACTGCCATGCTCATGATTCGTATCTCTCGCGCTGCTCTTGTGGTGGCCGCCGCGGCTCTCGTCACCGCGCGCTCGGCCGGGGCGCAGCAGGATTACCCGCAGACGCTCTACTGGGGCGCCGGCCTGATCGACATCCCGGTGGCGTGGGTGGCCCCCCTGTCGGGAGACTTCACGATCAACTACTCGGGAAAGATCTTTCGCGTGGACAAGGGCGCGCCGAAGCTCAACTACAACGACAAGATCAATTCGGAGCTGACCGCCTCGATGTCCGCCTTCGGGCGCGTCGAGGTCGGAGTCGCGGCGTTCTCGAGCAACCCGGAGCAGGGATTCTTCGCGACCGGGCTCTTGCTGCGCGAAGATGACTTCCGCGGTCGCGGCGGCGCAGGCCGGTTCCTGCCGAGCATCGCCGTCGGTGTCCGGAACGTCGGACCGTACAAGCGGATCGATCGGTTCGGCATCGGCTACAATCTGCTGCCGCCGAACGCGAGCGAGCCCGATGCCACCCACGTGGCGGACAGCCTGCACACGGGCTTCAATACCGCGAGCACGGTGTTCGGTGTCGCCACCAAGGGATTCTCGCTCAGCGAGATCCGCCCCAACTGGCCGGATGTCGCCCTGAGCTTCACCGCGGGCTATGGGAACGGGCTATTCAAGGATGACGGGGGCCTGGGCGGGCAGTACTCCGGGCACAACACCGGTGGACTGTTCTACGGGGTGAAGTCGGATTTTTCGGCAACTCCGAACGTGCTGGTGTCGCTGATGGCCGAGAACAACGCCTGGGACTACAACATCGGCGCGTCGGTGCTGTATCGCGGCATTCGCGCCGGCCTGTACGCCACGGAGGTGGCGGGCAGCAAGTCCGGGACAAGCGCCGATGCCGCGACGGCGCTGTACAACTACAGCAAGGTCGCGTTCGTGATCGGCTGGCAGAGCAACATCTTCGCACTGCTTCGCGGCGACTTCCTGTCGAGCCGCGCGGCGCTGCTCGAGCGCCAGCGGGCGGAGATGCTCGCGGAGATCACCAGGCGCCAGCAGCGCATCGCGGCGCTGGAGCTCGAGCTGAACCGGTACGAGGCACAAAATCTGCTTGAGCTCGAGCAGCGCCGAGCCGAGGCCGAGGCGGAGCTTCGGCAGGAGCGGGAGGCACTCAAGCGACTCGAGGATCGCCTGCGGCGGGCCGAGCAGCAGAATCCCTCGACGCCGACCACCCCTCCGCGCACTCCCAACCGGTAAGCGTTCCACAGACCCCGGACACGGCACCGACATGGCTCTGATACAGCGAATGGCGCTAGGCGCAGCCACTCTCGTGGCGCTGGCATTTCCGGCGGCGGCGCGCGCGCAGGATCCTCAGGCGCAGGCATACAAGCAACGGCGCGAGCAGCTGCAGAAGGAGCTGGAGGAGACGCAGAAGCAGCTCGCGGACATCAAGGGCCAGCGTGTGCAGCTCCAGTCGCGCATCGAGGGCGTGATCGCCAACATGATGCAGGAGCGTGCGAAGGCGCTGCTCCTGACGAACGAGCAGGGCGCGCTCCAGCAACTGGACGCGATCCTCACGTCGTCGCAGGACAACCTGCTGTCGCAGCGCGACCGGTTCCTGGCGCTCGGTGATGCGGTGCGCCGGAAGAGCGGCGCGGTGCTGGTGGTGCTGCTGCGCGCCGATTCGTCGCAGGCGCAGACGCTGCAGAGCGCGAACCTCACGGTCGACAACGGTTCAGCGGCGTCGCGCACCTATTCGGCGGCGGCGAACAGCGCGCTGGCGCTCGGCGCGGTGGACCAGATGTACCGCGCAAACGTGTTGCCCACCGTGCACAGCATTCAGGTGCAGATCGTGGTGAACGGGCAGACGCTGACGCAGACGCTGTCGGTGAACGCGGGAAGCGGCCAGGTGACGTACGTGCAGTTCGCCGTTCGCAATGGCCAACTCGTCCAGACAACGTGGACGAGCCAGGGTACCACTCCATTCTGAGGTCGCGAGGCGTCGTGCTCCTGCCGGCAAGAACGGCTCTCGTCGCGGCGGTCCTCGCCGCGGCACTCCCGCTGGCGGCGCAGCAGCCTGTGACCTCGGCGATGCAGGCGCGGCCCGACAGCGCGCTGCGGCGCGACAGTGCGATCAAACCCGTCGCCGACCAGGCACGCGGCGTCGACGCCGAAGTTCGCGTCGCGCTCTTCGAGCTGATGAACGACCGGTTTATTCCGGCGTTGAGCCGCCTGCAGTGGCTGCAGACGGCCCCGGGCGCG
>JANNOC010000601.1:0-7927 GCA_031398865.1 Gemmatimonadota bacterium
TATCGATCGCTCTCGGAGGGCGCTGTGCTCTTCTCCACGCGCGACGAGGTGTACTTCGGCTTGAACGATGTCGGGGCGCGCGTGTGGGAGCTGCTCCCACCGGCCGCAACGACGATCGATGAGATCTGTCGCGAGCTGGCCGGGCGGTATTCCGATGCGTCACCCGTCGCTCTTCGTGTCGACGTCGAGGAACTACTTGCCGCGCTCGCCGAACACGGATTGGTCCTGGATCGGCACGAGGAACCGGAAGAGGAAGATGCTGCGGAAACTGCTGCGCGAACTGCGGACATTGAGCGTCGCTGAGGCGATGGAGCTCGCGACCGCCCAGGCCGGTCTTCTGGGGGCGCAGTTCCTGGTGGCCACGCGGCCGCTCGGACGCCTCGTGTCCAGCGAAGTGCCGCGCTCGCCGCTGCCGCACTCCGAGCGCGCCGTTGGTAACGCGATGCGCCTGGCGCGGTCCGTCAATCGCGCGGCGGCGTACGGCATCTTCCGGCCGCGCTGTCTGGTGCGCGCGGTCGCGCTGCAGCGACTGCTCGAGCGGCGCGGCATCGACGGGAGCCGCATTCGCGTTGGCGTTCGGCACGCCAACGGCCAGTTCGCGGCGCACGCCTGGGTTGAATACGGCTCGCTGGTGCTGGGCGATCACGAGGCACACGTTTCGTCCTTCGCGCGGGTTGCGGACATCCAGCTCGTTCAGGAAACATGAGCGCCATTCTCGGGTTGTTCGATCTGGATCATCGCATTCCGCACGACGCGATTGTTCACCGCATGCTCGCCGAGATGAGCGCGCGCGGGAGCGACCACTGCATGATCTGGCGTGAAGGACAAGCCTTGCTCGCGGTCGTGCGCTACGACTGGGAGCTCGGCGCCACCTTCAGCGGCGAGAGCATGGTCGTGCACGACGGGAACCTGGTGATCGCGGCCGATGCGTCGTTGTACTACCGCGCCGATCTTGCACGACGGCTGGTTGCGGCCGGCGTCCACAGCACGGGGGACTCGGCAAGCCACCTCATTCTCGCGGCCTATCGCGCGTGGGGTGATGCGTGCGTCGATCGGCTCGAAGGCGATTACGCCTTCGTCATCTGGGATCGTACCGAGCGGCGGGTGTTCTGTGCGCGGGACTTCGGCGCCAAGCGGACGCTCTACCATGCGCAGATTGGCGAGACGTTCGCGGTGGCGTCCACGGTCAGTGCGCTCGTCGCGCATCCGAACTGTGTGCGAGAGCTGGACGCCGTCGCGATCGCCGAAATCGCCGCCGGGCTGCCCGGCTCTGCGCGCGAGACGTGCTATCGTACCATCGCGGCAGTGCCCGCCGGATGGAGCGTCTCCCGGCGTCACGGGACGACGCGCGCACTCGCGCATTGGGAGCCGCCGGTTTTCGAACAGGGTGACGGAGGCGGCAGCTTCGAGGAGGCAGCTGATCAGCTGCGTGAGCTGCTGGTGCGCTCGGTCGCCGAGCGCATGTCGGGGGACGGAGTCAACAGCATCTGGATGAGCGGTGGCTGGGATTCCACCGCGGTGTTCGGAGCCGGGCAGGTGGCGATGAACCGTAGCGCGCGGCGTCGGACGCTGCGTCCCGTGTCCATCAGCTATCCCAAGGGCGATCCTGGGCGCGAAGACGAGATGATCGCGGAGATCGCTCAGCGGTGGGACACGCCCGTGCACTGGCTGTCCATTTCCGATATCGCGATGCTCGACGAGCCCGCGCGCGGCGCGGCGCATCGCGACGAGCCGTTCGCGCACGCGTTCGAAAGCTGGAACCGCGCGCTGGCCCGCGGGAGCCGCAAGGCCGGCGCGCGCGTCGCGCTCGATGGGAATGGCGGCGATCAACTGTTCGGCGTCTCGGAAGCGTACTTCGCGGATCTGTTGCGCGAGGGAAAATGGGGCGTGCTGGCTCGCGAGTGGGCGCGGAAAGGTCTGCGCGGACAGGGCCACGAAACGTTCATGCGGCTCGCGCTCCGCCCGGCGCTTCCGCCGTGGATGGTGCGTGCCGTCGAGCTGGGACGGCGCGGCCGGCCGTGGCTGAGCTATCTGGACCGCTCGCTCCCTCCGTGGATTGATCGCGCCTTCGCGCGTCAGCACGGATTGGAGGAGCGCGGCCGGTGTGCGATCCCCCGGCGCGCGGGCGAGAGTGTGTCGGCGTACGAGACGGGCTGGTACTTGCGCAATCCCTACTTCAGCCGCGTGTACGGCGCGGTCGCGGGGATGGCGCTCGACGAAGGCGTGGAGGCGCGCTCGCCGATGTACGATCGGCGCATCCTGGAATTCGCGGCGAAACGCCCCCGCTGGGAACGCTCGTCAGGCTACGAGACGAAATCCTTGTTGCGCGCCTCGATGGCGGGGCTGCTGCCTCCCTCCCTCCTGGGGCCGCGCGCGCGTCGCACAGGAGTGACCGGCGCCTACTTCGAGCGTTCCATGCGGGAGCAGTTTCCTCCGCTGTTTGAAGAGGCGCAGCGCTCGCTGATACTCGCGGAGCTCGGGATCGTGGATCCCGCCGCCCTGCGCCGCGGACTCGACGAATTTCTACGCACCGGATCGGCGACGCTGGGTGTGCCGCTGCTGCTGACACTCCAGGCGGAATGGTGGGTGCGCGCACGCTTGCGTCCGCCGACTGCTCCCCGGGTGTCAGGAGAACGGACGATTCGGGCGCTCGTTCCGCGTGGAGCGAGCATCGCGAGATGACGAAAGGCGGCTGAGCCGCTGATGCAGGGTTCCGCGGTCACTCTGACCGCACTCCCGCCGGACGAGCGGTCCGGCCCATTCTCAGAGGAGGATGCGATGTACGAGAAACCCCGAGTGCAGCGTTTCGGAACATTCCGAGAGCTGACTCAGGCCGGGGTCACGGGTTCGTGCGACGGGTACACCGTCACGAGTAACGCGGCGGGGGTAGCTACGGACGGCACTAACTGGAATTCTACGCCAGGTAGCTGCCGTTCCTGATCGCCCTGGCGGCTGGGAGAGGGCACTGCGCTCTCCCAGCCGTCCCGCGACCGCCACTCACTTCGACCGCACACCGCGGCCGAGTGGTCCAGTTCCCATCACCAGAGGAGGACGCGATGTACGAAAGACCCCGAGTGCGGCGCTTCGGAACTTTCCGAGAGCTCACTCAGGCGGGCACGTGACCTTGCTCCGACCAGTCCGACTCGGACTCAGACGGCACGAATTGGAATGCTCCGTCAGGTAGCTGCCGTTCCTGAGCGCCCTGGCGGCTGGGAGACCGCATCGCGCTCTCCCAGCCGTCCCGCGGCCGCCACGATGCATCACGCCATTTTCGGTGGGTGCCTGCGCACCGACTTCGCCTTTCCCGAGCTGCGTCCGTCCGACGCGACTCTGCCAACGTGGACGCTCGCATCGGTGTCCGGCCCCGCCCCGGAATGCCCCGTCACGCCGCTCGGCGAGGAGCCCGTGACGGACGACGCGCGCGTGTCTTTGTTCGCCACACCTGCGGGGTTCCGCCTGCGGTACGATGACACGGGCACCTTCGATGTCGGGGCTGCGGGGCGCGACATCATCTGGTATCGGGGCAGCGAGGCGGCAGAAGAGGCCGCGCGCATCGATATCATGGGGCGGGTGCTCGCGGTCGCGCTGCATGCCTCCGGGTGCCTCACGTTGCACGGAAGCGCCGTGGCTCTGGGCTCCGCGCCAGAGTGCGTGGCTTTTGTCGCGCCGAAGCGGCATGGCAAGTCCACACTCGCGATGGCGCTCGCGAACGCCGGCGCGCGACTCGTCACCGACGACACGCTGCCGGTAGATCCCGGGCCGCCCGCCACCGCGTGGCCGGGAGTCCACAGCGTGCGGCTGTGGCCAGATTCGTTAGGCGAGGTCGCGAGTGACGAGCAGGGCCGAACGAACTCGCCGGGTGACAAGGCGACGCTGGCCGCCCTCGGCGACGAGCGGCTGATGACGGCGCGCGTGCCGCTGGCGGCCATCTATGTGATTCGTCCCGTGAAGGCGGCACCGCGGCGGCCGGTGGCACTGCGGCTGCGCTGCGATCCGGTTTCTTCTGCCCTCGCGATTGTTCAGCACGCGAAGATTGGCGGTCTTCTCCGCGGACCGGCGTCCGTGACGCTGCTGGAGCAGGCCGCGGCCATCGCCCGCGAAGTTCCGGTGTATGTGCTCGAGGTCGTGCGCGAATTCGCCGCGCTTCCCTCTGTGGCGCAGCAGCTGCTCGACTGGCACGACGTGCCGGTGTCCGCATGAGCGCTCCGGCAGCCCTTCCGGTGGGCCGCGTGGACACAGCACGCCGAGATACGTGCGTGGTGTCACTCCGCGGACTGACGAAGCATTTCTCTGTTCGACGCCCCTGGGTCGATGTGCTCAGGCATCCGTTCGCCGCCGAACGCGTCACCGTGGTTCGGGACGTGACCTGCGACGTAAAGGCCGGCGAATTCTTTGGTCTGCTCGGTCCGAACGGCGCCGGCAAGACGACGTTGCTGAAAATGCTTGCGACGCTCATCGTGCCTGACAGCGGAACGGCGACCGTCGGAGGCTTCGATGTCGTTCGCGATCCGGCGGCGGTGCGGCGTGTGCTGACCCCGGTGATCTCGGACGAGCGCAGCCTGCACTGGCGGCTGTCCGCCGCCGAGAACCTGCGCCTGTTCGCAACGCTGTGCTCCGTACCTGTGCGCGAGGTTGCCGGACGTGTCGCCGACGTGCTCGGTGTCGTTGGCCTGGACCAGACGGGCTCCCAGCTCGTTGGCACCTTCTCGTCTGGCATGAAGCAACGGCTCCTGATCGCGCGCGCTCTGCTGTCACGTCCGCGGGTGCTCATTCTCGATGAACCGACGCGCAGTCTCGATCCGGTGTCGGCGCGCTCGTTTCGCGGGTTCCTGCGGGACGAGATCGTGGGACGGCAGCGCTGCACGGTGCTGCTCGCGACGCACAACGCGGAGGAGGCGTTCGAGCTATGCGACCGGATCGCCGTTCTGAATCGGGGCGAGCTTCTGGCGGTTGGCCGCGCGAGCGCGCTCGCGCGCGACGTGGCGGATGACCGCTACGATCTCTGGACGACGCAGCCTCGGCATCCTGCGCTGGATGTCCTGTCGCGCCCCGCCTCCGGCGCGGCGGCGCCGCTCGTCCACCATGTGCGGCTGCTGGACGAGGACGACGGCTGGACGCGTCTGCGGATGGACGTGCCCGGTGGACCCGCGCAGGCGGCACGTGTGGTAGACGTGCTCACGTGCGCCGGTGTGCCCGTCGCGCGCTTCGAGCGGGTCGGCGTGTCGCTGGCCGAACTCATCGAGCGCATCGTCGCGCGTGCGCCGCATCGAGGCGGTGGCCGCGATGCGTAGAGTGCTCGCGATGCTTCGGGCGAGCTGGCTCTCGGCGGCGAGCTACCGGCTCAACCTCCTGTTCTCTCTGGCGTCGCTGCTGGCGAGCGTCGTCCCGGTGTACTTCGTCGCGCACGCGATGCAGCCGTTGATGGCGCCCGCGATTCGCGCGGAGGGCGCGCAGTACTTCGGCTTCGTGCTGATCGGGATGATCACGCTGACACTGGTGTCCACCGCCGTCAACACGCTGCCGGGCTCCATCGGGTCCGGGATCGCCAATGGCACGTTCGAGGCGTTGCTCGTCACGCCATCGAGCATGCCGGCGCTGCTCACCGGCATGGTCGCCTATGGCTTTGCATGGACGGCGCTGCGTGGCGGACTGTTGCTGCTGGCGGGAGTCGCGCTGGGCGCGCAGATCGCGTGGAGCGGACTGCCCTTCGGTGCCCTGATTCTCCTGCTGATCGTGTGCGCGCACGTCCCCTTTGGCCTGATGGCAGCCGCTCTCATCCTGGTTTTCAGGACCTCGGGCCCGCTGCCGAAGGCGGTCATGATCATCTCGGCGCTGCTCGGCGGGGTGTATTATCCCACGCACGTGATTCCGTCGTGGATCCAGCAACTGTCGGCGGCGGTCCCGCTGACGTACGGGCTGCGCGCGCTACGCCGTACGCTACTGGAAGGATGGCCGCCCAGTGCTGTCGCCGCGGACGTGGCGACATTGCTCGCCATGACGGTGCTGCTCCTGGCGCTCGGCTGCGCACTGTTCGCGGGCGCACTGCGCTACGCGCGTCGTGCGGGGACGCTCGCGTTCGCGTGACGCTGCGCAACGCGCCGACGCTCGCGTTCGCCTAACGCGGCGGAGCGCGGCCCGCCACGCCCGCACGGCGTGTCGCTATTTGCCAGGGCAGTTTCGGAATCGTGACGGTTGCTGCGCGTCGACGCGCCGCCAGATTTCGGGAGGATTGACTTCCCGCCTGCCCCGGATACATTTCGTGGGCTATACCACTCCGGCGCAGCACTTTGCGGCGTAGTGGGCGAGGCCGGCTGACTGCGTGCCGGCGACCTTATGGGCCCGCGGCGCCGAACTGGTGCCAGAGCGGGGTGCGATTCGCCTCGGCAAGGCGGATCGGCGGTGTCCACGCTTCGCGTGCGCTCTCCCGATAAGCGACGCAGGACAATGTGACGTCGAGGCGGTTCATGCTCGGCGCGCCATGGGTCCCCACACGTGTTCCGACAGCGTGTGTACCCGGCGGCGGCGGATGGATACCGGTCCCCTTGGGGACGCCCGGTCCACCCGCATTTTGCTTGGATGACGATGACCCGGCGGCTGTCCGCTGGTCCTGACACGAGTCGATGCTTATGGCACGCGAGACCCCGCTCGAGAATTATCGCAACATCGGCATCATGGCCCACATTGATGCCGGGAAAACGACGACGACCGAGCGCATTCTCTACTATACGGGCAAGTCGTACAAGATCGGTGAAGTGCACGATGGTACCGCGACGATGGACTGGATGGAGCAGGAGCAGGAGCGCGGCATCACCATTACGTCCGCCGCGACGACGTGCTTCTGGACGCGCGATGGCATCGAGCACCGCATCAATATCATCGACACGCCTGGGCACGTCGACTTCACCGTCGAGGTGGAGCGCTCGCTGCGTGTGCTCGACGGCGCCGTGACGCTGCTCGACTCCGTCGCCGGCGTCGAGCCGCAGACGGAGACGGTGTGGCGCCAGGCCGACCGCTACGATGTGCCGCGTCTCATCTTCGCGAACAAGATGGACCGCGTGGGCGCGGATTTCGACCGCTGCCTCGCGATGATTCGCGACCGCCTGACGAAGAAGGCGTACCCGCTGCAGCTGCCCGTCGGCTCCGGCGAGCTGTTCACTGGCCACATCGATGTGATCGAACGCAAACAGTACATCTTCGACGACGCGACGCTCGGCAAGGAATTCGAGATCGTGGACGTGCCGCCGGAGTTCAAGGATCGAGTGGAGGCCGCGCGTCACGAAGTGCTCGAGGCCGCGGTGGTGCACGACGAAGTGCTGATGGAGAAATATCTCGGCGGCGGCGACGAGCTCACGATGGCCGAGATTCGCAGCGCCATCCGGAAGGCGACCATCGGCGGATTCATCACGCCGGTGCTATGCGGCGCGTCCTTCAAGAACAAGGGCGTGCAGGCGCTGCTGGACGCGGTGATTGACTATCTCCCGGCGCCGCGCGACGTGAAGGCAATCCAGGGCCATCTGCCGCACCACGACGAGACGTACGAGACGCGCGAGGTGTCCGATGACGCCCCCTTTGCCGCGCTCGCGTTCAAGATCGCGACAGATCCGTTTGTCGGGAAACTGACGTTCTTCCGCGTGTACTCCGGGATGCTCAAGTCCGGATCGTACGTGTACAACTCGACCAAGGACAGACGCGAGCGCGTCAGCCGCTTGTTGCAGATGCACGCGAACAAGCGCGAGGAGATCGATGAGGTGCGGGCAGGCGACATCGCCGCGGCGATCGGGCTGCGCGACACGCGCACGGGCGACACGATGTGCGACGACGACAAGCCCATCATCCTCGAGGCGATGAAGTTCCCGGCGCCGGTCATCGACGTCGCGATCGAGCCGAAGACCAAGGCTGATCAGGACAAGCTGGCCATCGCGCTCGC
>JANNOC010000625.1:0-2501 GCA_031398865.1 Gemmatimonadota bacterium
TACACGATGGGCATCGACGTTCCCACCGCCGGAGGGTTCTTCCGCACATGCCGTGGCACGGAACGAAGGAGCTCGCTCGGCAACGCGGGACTATTTGGCGCGCGTGTTCTTTGCACCTGCATCCTTCGAGGTATGCGCTCGATTCGATCCTGGCAGCCGCCCCGCGTTCTGCAGGGCGCAGCGGAGCAGATATTCGATCTGCCCGTTCATGCTGCGGAACTCCGCCGCGGACCAGCGCTGGAGCTCTTCGTAGATCTCCGGGTCGAGCCGAAGTGGGAAACCTTTGCGGTCCGCCATCACCTATTGATACAGCGTTCCGGCGTTGACGACGGGCTCCACACCTCCATGCCGACGGCGCCTTCGACGATCAGCTGCCGCGCGGCGATGACCGCGGAGGCCTGCTGCCGTCTCAACATCGCTCCAGCGATTTCCGGAGCGTACGCGAGATGGCTGATACGGGCTTCGATGACTTCGATACCGGCCTTCGAGAGGCGCTCCTGGACTTCGTGCCGCATCCGGTCGGCGACTTCGCCGCCCGCTGAGAGGCGTAGCGACACCTTCGTGTCCTCATGCGAATCATACGGATAGGTGGTTGCGAGCGTCCGCACGGCCGCTTCGCTCTGCACGTGCACGAAGTTCTCGTAATCGTCGACGTTGAACACGGCTTCGAAGGTCTCGACGATGCGCCAGACGACCACGGTGGCGATCTCGATGGGGTTGCCGTCGCGCTCGTTCACCTTCAGCTTGGCGCTCTCGAAGTTGCGCACGCGAAGCGACAGCTTGCGGCGGGTCGTCAGCGGGTTGACCCACCAGAACCCCGATCGCTTGATGCTGCCTTTGTAAACGCCGAACAGCGTGACGACCGAGGCCTCGCTCGGGTTCACGACCGTGAGCCCCGCCAGGCACGCCGCATCGACGACCAATACCATCACCGCCGCCGCTTTCACCCAGTCCGGCTCCAGGTTCGCCACGCTCCAGACCGCGCCCGCAGCCACCAGCAGGACGGCTAAAATCGCCAGCCAGCCCGACTGCCCGTTCAGCTCTCTTTCATTGACCATCGCTTCTACACCTCGACATCATAGTGATATCACTTTGATGTCTATGTCAAGTGGGGGGTGGATCCGGAATCTTGTTGTGCGACCGCCGTTTCCTTGGATCTGAGAGGCTAGGGTATATCGGTAAAGTAGGTTGACTTTACCGGTCAAGGACGCCCATTTTTCTTGACACACCTTCCCCGCCGTCAGTAAGGTTACGCCACACAATTTTGCGCAACACACGCATACCGCCAAGAAGGGGGAGGGTATGAGTTATTTCAGGTCGTTGGCCGTTCTGTTCTTGCTTCTGTTTGCCGTCACCGCATCAGCGCAGACCACTTCCGGCACCATGTCCGGAACCGTTATCGATGCGTCAGGCCAGGTCGTGCCTGGCGCCGACGTGAGCGTGACCAACGAGGCGACCGCCGAAGTGCGGCGGACCGTGACGAACGAAGTCGGCGCGTTCTCGTTCCCCGGGCTGCAGCCGGGTCCGTATGCGGTCCGCGCGGAGCTCGCCGGCTTCAGGCCGTTCGAGATCAAAGGCAACATGGTGCTCGCCAACAATCGGTTGGCGCTTCCGCCGCTTCGGCTGGAAGTCGGGTCGCTCGCTGAAGCGGTGACCGTGAGCGCCGTCGGTCAAGTCGTCGCCACAACCACAACCGCGCATCAGGCGATTCTCGATTTGAAGCAGGTCGAGAATCTGTCGATCCGGGGCCGCGACCCCATCTCGCTTCTCAAGATTCTTCCCGGCGTCGGCATGCTCGCCAACGATCAGGAGACCTTCGGCGGCAGTTTTGCCACGCCGGTGCCGAACATCCAGGGCGGCCGGGGGCAGACGATCTACGTCGACGGCATCAACGGCGGTGATGGTGGCGGCGGCGGCAACTTCAGCGCGGCGGTCAACATGGACGCGATCGCCGAAGTCAACGTCCAGATGAGCGCATACACCGCTGAGTACGGCCTGAAGGGCGGGGCGCAGGTCAATATCATTACGAAGCACGGCGGCGCTGAGTATCACGGCACGGGATACTGGTACAACCGCCACGAGAGATGGAACGCGACGAACTTCTTCAACAACAGGACGGGTACACCAAAGCCGCAGTATCGCTATTCCACGCTGGGCGCCACGCTCGGCGGCCCCATCCCGAAGATCCCGAAGATTCACGGCGGCAACAAGCTGTTTTTCTTCTACTCGATCGACGACACCCAGCTGAAGGACGTCAACGCTCTGCGGCGCTACACGATGCCGACCGCGCTTGAGCGCCAGGGCGATTTCTCACAGACGCGGACGACGTCGGGCGCGCTAATCCCCGTCCGGGATCCGCTCACCGGCCAGCCATTCCCCGGCAACAGAATCCCGATGGACCGGATGGACTCGCGCTCCATGGCGCTGATCAACATGATGCCGATGCCGAACGCGACCGGAACCGGATACAACTTCGTAACGCAGGAGCCGAGCATCGACCA
>JANNOC010000702.1:0-2090 GCA_031398865.1 Gemmatimonadota bacterium
GGGCGGCCGTACAAGTTCATGGAGGTGTGTGGCGGGCACACGCACTCGATCTACAAGCACGGACTCGAAGAGCTTCTCCCACCGAGCATCGACCTGGTGCACGGTCCCGGATGCCCGGTGTGCGTGATCCCGATGGGGCGCATTGACGACGCGATCGCGATTGCGCGCACGCCCGGTGTCATCTTCGCGACGTTTGGCGACATGATGCGCGTGCCCAGCTCTCACGGAAGCCTCCTCGACGCCAAAGCGGACGGGGCGGACGTGCGCTTCGTGTATTCGCCGCTCGACGCGCTGCGGCTTGCCCGCGATACGCGCGACCGGCAAGTCGTCTTCTTTGCCGTGGGCTTCGAGACCACCGCGCCCTCGACGGCCGCGACGCTGCTGCGCGCACGCGAGGAAGGGCTGGACAATTTCTCCGTGTTCTGCAACCACGTCACCATCGTCCCCGCGATCAAGGCGATCCTCGACTCGCCGGACATGCGGCTGGATGGCTTCATCGGGCCCGGACACGTGAGCACGATCATCGGGCTGCGGCCGTTCGAGTTCATCGCGCGCGATCACGGCAAGCCCGTGGTTATCGCCGGCTTCGAGCCCGCCGACATTCTCCAATCGATCGTGATGCTGCTCGAGCAGCACGCTCGCGGCGAGTCACGCGTCGAGAACCAGTACGCCCGCGTCGTGCGCCCGGAGGGAAATCGCAAGGCGATGGAGATCCTGCTCGCCACGATGGAGCTTCGACCGTACTTCGAGTGGCGTGGGCTGGGGTTCATCAATCATAGCGCGCTCCGGCTGCGTCCCGAATTCGCGCAATGGGACGCGGAGGTTCGCTTCGCGGTGCCGGGCGTTCGCGTCACGGACCCGAAGGCGTGTCAGTGCGGAGAGGTGCTCAAGGGGGTGCTCAAACCGTGGCAGTGCCGGGTCTTCGGCAACGCGTGCACACCCGAGACTCCGATCGGATCTTGCATGGTCTCACCGGAGGGAGCGTGCGCGGCATACTATAACTACGGCCGGTATTCTCTCATGCGACGCGGTGGGGAGATGGCGATTCCCGCGGGAGCACCCTCGTGACGTCGGGCATTGAACGTTCGCTTTCCAGCCAGATCACCCGCATGGCGCGCGCGGAGGGCGTGCGGCGCACGCGCGCGACGCTACGCGATACGCACATCACGCTGAGTCACGGGAGCGGGGGAAAGGCGAGCCACACGTTGTTCGAGGCGGTGATCGCGCCCGCCTTCACTGATCCGCTCCTCGAATTGCGCGACGACTCGGCGATTTTCACGGTGCGAGGATCACCGGACACGAACGCCGCCGCGGTGCGGCTCGCCTTCACGACCGACTCGTACGTCGTGAGTCCGCTCTTTTTTCCTGGTGGGGACATAGGGAAACTCGCCGTCAACGGCACGATCAACGATCTCGCGGTCGCCGGCGCTACTCCGCAGTTCCTCTCGGTGGGCCTGATTCTCGAGGAGGGACTCGACATTGATATTCTCCGTCGCGTGGTCGAGTCGATGGCCGCGGCGGCGGCGGCGGCAGGGGTGCGGATCGTCACGGGCGATAACAAGGTCGTTCACCGCGGGAAGGCCGACCGGCTGTTCGTGACCACGAGCGGCGTCGGTGTCATGCGCGAGGGCTGCGTGCTGTCGCCGGACAGCGCACGGCCCGGCGATCGTGTGCTGGTCAGCGGCTCCATCGGCGACCACGGGATGGCCGTGATGCTCGCGCGCGAGGCGCTCGAGATGGAGGCGGAGATCGAAAGCGACTGCGCTGCATTGCACACGCTGGCCGCTGTGATGCTCGAGGCGGCGCCCGGCACGCGAGTGCTCAGGGATCCGACGCGCGGTGGCGTCGCGACCTCACTCAACGAGATCGCGCTCCAGTCCGGCGTCTGCATCATGCTCGACGAGGCGTGCGTCCCTGTGCGGCCAGCAGTGCGCGGTGCGTGCGAGATGCTCGGGATCGATCCGCTGCACATCGCGAACGAAGGCAAGTTGCTCGCGATCGTGCCGGAGGCCGAGTCGAAGGACGCGCTTGCGGCGCTCCGGGTGGCCGCGCGGCTTGCGCCCGACAATCCTGGTATTCGTGACGAGCTT
>JANNOC010000729.1:0-1851 GCA_031398865.1 Gemmatimonadota bacterium
CCTCCGGCGACTCCACGACAGCCAACGTCGAGCTGGGTCGTCTGTGCGCCAATCCGACGTCGGACGCGGTGCGCGCCGAATGCGCCAGCCGGAACGCCGCTACGTATTTCCGCCAGGGCGTGGCGCTCTGGGATCAGTACAACGCCCTGGAGCTGGTCATCGCAACGCCGAAGCAACTGACCGCGGCGGGGATTCAGCGGGCGTCGGCGCGGAAGCAGCAACTGCTCCGCACGATGCAGGGTCATTTCGAGCGCTCCATCAAGGCGGGCTCGCCCGAGTACCTGTCGGCTTCGACCTACTGGCTGGGCGTCGCACGGTGGGAGTACGGGCGCTTCCTGCGCGACGTGCGGTTGCCTGCGTCCCTGACCGACGAAGAGCGCGCCGCAGGTCAGCAGGGCGCGGCGAAGCAGGCGGAGCAGTTCTTCGAGGCGGCGCGCACCACATGGCAGGCGCTGGTGGCGAAGGCCGAACAGGAACAGATTCAAAACCAGTGGATCGCTCGCGCCAGAGAGGCACTTCAGGGTGAAGTGCCCGAGAGTCCGCCGACGACGGGCC
This sequence comes from Gemmatimonadota bacterium, assembly GCA_031398865.1. Taxonomy (GTDB): domain Bacteria; phylum Gemmatimonadota; class Gemmatimonadetes; order Gemmatimonadales; family Gemmatimonadaceae; genus JANNOC01. Next base: position 556 of record JANNOC010000729.1, read on the forward strand.
TGCTCGAGCGCGAGCCGGTTCTCCTTGGGGGTGACAAGTGATGCACCGTTCCGCAGTTTTCGTGGCGGTGTGCGCGATCGCGGTATTGCCCGCGGTTGCACTGGGGCAGCGGGCGACGCGGCGGGGGACGGCCGTGGAGATCCGCGGCCAGGTTCCGACCCCGCAGGTCGTCACCGTCCGCCCGCGCGAGACGCCGGTGTACAGCCGGCAGGTGCTCGTACCGGCATTTTTCGATCACTCCTTCTGGCCGGCATTACTCCCCGGCTACGACCTGGTGCCCCGCCGGATGATCATCGGCGCCACGCCCGGGGATTCACTCAATACCGGCGCGCCGCCGGCGGCCTCTCCCTCGTCGATGACCGCACCTCGGGATGCGACCGCGCGTCCGGCGACCGACACCACCAGAACACCGGGCACGGCTCCTGCTCGTACGCCGCGCTGACCACTTTCACGAACAACCCTGCTGAGGACGTACGACATGTCTGCATTCATTCAATGGTATCGGGACGGTGGACCGATCATGCACTTCATCCTGCTCACGGGAGTGGTCGGCTTGTCCGTCTTCCTCGAGCGGATCTACGTGATCGTGTTCAAGTCGAAGATCAACGGTCGCGCGTTCATCGAGCGGGTGATCCAGCTGGTGCGCTCGGGGAAGACGGAAGACGCCATCAAGCTGTGCGCGCAGAGCAATGCGGCGCTGCCGGACATGGGGCTTCTGATTCTTCGCAGCCGCAGCCGCGATGAAGCCGATCTCCAGAACGTGGCCGACGCGGCCGCGCTCGCGGTGATCCCGCGTCTGACGCGTCGTCTGCAGTATCTGCCGATGCTGGCGAACGTCGCGACGCTGCTGGGCCTGTTCGGTACCATCTACGGTCTGCGTGAAGCCTTCGCCTCCGTCGCGCTAGCGTCCGCCGCGCAGCGCTCCGCGAAGCTCGCCGAAGGTATCGCGATCGCGCTGAACGCGACCGGCTTCGGACTCCTCGTGGCCATTCCGCTCACCGTTGCACATGCGTATCTGGTGAGCCAGGCGGAAACGATCATCGAGCAAGTGGACGAGTTCTCCGTCCGACTGATCAACGCGCTCATCGACCGTCCCGACGTTCGCCTCGGACACCGGTAAGACGCGGTCATGGCCTCTCTCTTTCACCGAGCGAAGCAACGGCGCGCCGAACGCAAGCCGCTGACGGCGAGCGGTAGCATCAACCTGGTGCCGCTGATTGACATTCTGACGTCGATCGTCTTCTTCGCCCTCCTCACGTATACGGGCGCGACGCTGGCGGCGCTGACGGCGTTCGA
>JANNOC010000734.1:0-7983 GCA_031398865.1 Gemmatimonadota bacterium
CGAGGTGGTTGGTAGGCTCGTCCAGCAGCAGCATGTCGGGCTCTTCCAGCAGCACGCGGCACAGAGCGACACGGCGCTTCTCGCCGCCCGACAGACGCGTGACTTCCGCGTCCGGCGGCGGCAGACGCAGCGCGTCCATCGCGATCGAAATCTTGCGATCCAGCTCCCACGCGTTGCTCGCGTCAATGCGCTCCTGCACACGCGACTGCTCGTCCAGCAGCTTGGTCATCGCGTCATCGGACATCGGCTCGGAGAACTTCATCGAGATGTCTTCGAAGCGTTTCAGGAGCGCGCGTGTCTCACGCACGGCCTCCTCGACGTTCTCGCGCACCGTTTTCGTTGCGTCCAGATGCGGTTCCTGCGGGAGATAGCCAATGCGCGTGCCCTGATGCGGCCACGCTTCGCCTTGAAAGTCCTGATCCACACCCGCCATGATGCGCAGCAGCGTGGACTTCCCCGCGCCGTTGGCGCCGAGGACGCCGATCTTCGCGCCGGGGTAGAACGACAGCCAGATGCCGCGCAGGATTTCCCGTGAGGGCGGGACGACCTTGCGCAGGTCCTTCATGACGTAGATGAATTGCGGAGCCACGAGATGCCGGAGCTTGAGGGTCGGGATCAGGGATGCTGTTGGCGCCGCCTGAGCGGTGGCGTGGGAGCGGAATCTAACCGGGCATGCGGCGCGCGGCGCGTTCATCGGGGTGAGCGGCGCGTTCGTCGGGCGAGCGGCGCATTCATCAGGGCGGCGCCTTACAGAAATCTGACCCGTCGCGGCATTGTGACATGTGTTCCACCTTCCCATTATCCGCCATGACATTCCTCGCCGTCGCACTTTCGCTCGCGCTCCTGCCGCCGCAGAACAAACCGTCAGGGGTGGCCCGCCCCGCCACCGACGTCGTCGCCTTCGTGGACGTGACGGTCATCCCCATGGACCGCGAGCGCGTGCTCGAGCATCACACGGTCGTCGTTCGCGGTGACCGCATCATCGCCGTGACGCCAGCGTCGCAGGCGCGCGTGCCGGCGGGCGCGCGGCGCGTGGACGGACGCAGGAAGTTCCTCATCCCCGGCGTCGCGGAGATGCACGCGCATCTCCTGCCGCAGGCACCGCCCGAGTTGAACGAGAGACTGCTCTTTCTCTTCGCTGCCAACGGCGTCACGACCGTCCGGGGAATGCTCGGCGCGCCCGCGCATCTCGAGCTGCGCGCCCGGGCGGCGCGTCGCGAGATTGTCAGCCCCACCATCTACAGCTCGAGCCCGTCGCTCAACGGGACCACGGCGCCCGACTGGCGGACCGCGCGCGCGCTGGTGAGCGCTCATCGTGAGGCGGGCTACGACTTTCTCAAGATCCACCCGGGCATTCGGCGCGAAGTGTTCGACTCGCTCGCCGCCGCCGCGCAACGCGCCGGCATTCGCTACTCCGGTCACGTTCCAGCGGACGTGGGACTCGCGCACGCGCTCGCATCGCGGTACGCGAGCATTGACCATCTGGATGGCTACGTCGAGTATCTGGCCAGCGCCACACCAGCCGACGCGCCGGGATTCTTCGGTGTGAATCTCACGAGCCGCGTGGACGAGTCGCGCATCGCGGACGTCGTTCGGCTCACGCGCGCCGCGGGCACGTGGATGGTGCCGACGCAATCGCTGATGGAAGCGTTTCTCAGCCGAGCGGCGCCCGAGGAGCTCGCGGCCCGTCCGGAGATGCGCTACATGCCGCCCGCGATGGTGGCGCAGTGGACACAGCAGCTGCGCAATTTTCAGAGTCAGGCGGCGGTGTCAGCGGAAACGGCGGCACGCTTTCTCGCCATCCGGAGCGCGCTCATCCGCGACCTGCACCGCGGTGGGGTTGGCATCCTCCTGGGCTCCGACGCACCGCAGGTCATGATGGTGCCCGGATTCTCCGTGCACGCCGAGCTGCGCGCATACGTGCAGGCTGGCCTCACGCCGTATCAGGCGCTCGAAACCGGTACGCGCAACGTCGCCGCTTTCTTCGGCGCGCTCGACGAGTTCGGAACGGTGCAGGTGGGGCGACGCGCCGATCTCGTGCTGCTGGATGCGAATCCGCTGTCGGACATCGCGAACTTCCGTCGTCAGTCGGGAGTGATGCTTCGCGGCCGGTGGCTGCCGCGCGCCGAGATCGACGCGCGGCTCACGCGCTACGCGTCGCCGCCGCAATAACCTGGTTCGCGAGCTGGATGCGGATCCGATGAGCTCCGCATCACTACCCGATCAGCGATCGCGCGTCAATGCGAGTGTTCGTGCTCGCCGCTCTTGCCGTGCTCACCGCCCCAGATCATTGCCGGGTCGTCGCTCTCGAACGCATTGGCGTGCACCATCCAGCCGAACAACTGCTCGTGAAAGCGGCCGCCTGACGAGGCGCAATCCTCCTTGGTCGTAATCGCGCCGGTGGGTCCGAAGAGCATCTGCCCGCCGCGCATCTCGCGCCAACGTTCCCGCTGGCCACGCTTCGGCACGCAGATATTTGTATGCGCGTGCCACTGCGCGACGCTGAGTGGAATGCGCGCGTCCAGATCGTCTTCTGACGCACGCTTCGGCGCGACGTACATCGCGCCCACCAGCACGAACTGTCCCGCCGGATCCTTGCGGTACAGCAGCGACGTGGGCTGCGTCGGGTCGAAGCGGAAATGCTCCTTGAACGCCTTGCCGTAATGCGTGAAGTGGTAGACGCGCTGCGTCGTGATCTCGGGGGCAAATATTTTGAAGCCCTCCGCCTCCGCGACGCGCACGTCGCGATACTTTGCGAGCGCATCGTGCATCGTCGCGACGACCGCGGCCGCACGCGCGGAATCCGCCGACGTCCGCGCCCGCGTCGGCGTCATGCGCATGTGCGCGCTCATGTGGCGATCGAGCGTCGCGTCCTTCCCCATCGAGGCAGTGGTCGCCGCGGCAGCCGGATCGGCGCGGCGTCCCGCCGTCGCGGCCGCGGTGGCGCGCGTCTCCCGCACGTGCGCGTCGTGCTCAGCATGGCTGTCCTGCGCGGCGAGGCTCGCCGGCGCAAACGCGGCGCCCATGGCGATGCCCAGCGCGACGACACGTATATTTCCCCAGTAGCGTTTCATGCGGTCTCCGGTAACGCCTGACGGCGCGATCTCTTCATGATGGTTGACGCACAACGCCTGGCCTCGTTAACACCGAGCTCACGCCCCGGCGTCACGCACTCACGCAAGGCAGCCACGCCCATGGACTTCGGCGACATCGCGCAGCGGCTCTCGAGCAGCCCCGCCACCGCCCTCCCACTCGTCTTTTTCGCCGGGGTGCTGACCAGTCTTACCCCGTGCGTGTATCCAATGATTCCTATCACGGCGGCACTAGTCGGGGGACAAACGGCGGGTACGGTCGTGCCGCCGCGCCGGCGCCGCGCGGCCGTGCTCACGTTCTCCTATGTGCTTGGCCTCGCGCTCGTGTACGCCGCGGTGGGTCTTTTCGCGGGGCTCACGGGTACCATGTTCGGCAGCGTCAGCACCAATCCGTGGCTGTACTTCGTCATGGCGAACGTGCTGGTGCTCGCGGCGCTTGCGATGCTCGACGTCGTCCCGGTGCGGCTGCCAGCGTCGCTCCTGGCGAGGGTGAGCGCGGTGGGGGAAAGCGGCCGCGCGAGTGGCGCGTTCGCGATGGGCGCCGTGTCGGGGCTGGTCGCCGCGCCGTGCTCGGCGCCGGTCATGGCGGCGGTGCTCACGTGGGTGACGCTGACGCAGAGCGCGGTGCTGGGTTTCCTGTACCTGTTCGTCTTTTCGCTCGGGATGTGCTCGTTGCTCGTGCTCGTTGGCCTATCGGCCGGCAGCGTGGCGCGGCTGCCGCGTGCGGGCATCTGGATGGTACGGGTGAAGCGGTTGTTCGCACTGATCATGCTCGGCGTGGCCGAGTACTACCTTATGGAGATGGGGAAGCTGCTGATATGAGAGTGATGCGAGGCATTATCGTGGCGCTCGCGACCGCGCTGACCGTACTCGCCGTTCCAGTAGCGGCCCAGGAGTCCGGGATCGCGCTCGGCACGCCCGCGCCGGACGCGAGCGTCGAGACGCTGCAGGGGAAGACGGTCGCGCTCCGTTCGCTCGTCGGGAAGACGCCGGTCGTGCTGCAGTTCTGGGCGACGTGGTGTGGCAACTGCCGTCAGCTGGAGCCCGCGATGCGCGCCGCGCGCGCGAAGTACGGGAAGAAAGTGCGGTTCGTGGGCGTCGCGGTTTCGGTAAACCAATCCGTGGAGCGCGTGCGGCGATACCATGCCAAGCACAAGCTGCCGCTCGAGGTGTTCTATGACCGCACAGGCTCTGCCACGGAAGCGTACGAGGTGCCCGCGACATCGTTCATCGTCGTCCTTAACGCGAAGGGCACCGTCGTGTACACAGGCGTGGGCGGTGATCAGAACGTAGAGGCGGCGATCCGGAAGGCGTTGTAGCGGCCATTCAATGCCCGACGCGCGCGGCCGATGACGCGCACCACGCCGACCACGGGCACTCTCGTGCATGTCGCGTTGCCTTCACCACCACACCGGACACATCATATGGGCATGCCCGCGACGACTGGGTGGACGGTCGAGAAGGTGCGCGCGCTCCCCGAGGACGGGAAGCGGTACGAGATCATCGACGGGGAACTGTTCGTGACGCCGGCCCCGTCGCGCCAGCATCAGCGCGCGGTCCGCGAGCTCATGCTGCGGCTGGCTGACCACCTTCGAACGAATGTGTCATTCGAGGTGCTGGACTCTCCCGCCGACATCAGCGCCGGCGAGCGCGCACTCGTTCAGCCCGACGTCTTTGTCGTGCCGCGGCGCGATGGGCCCATGCTGCGCGGCTGGGAAGAGGTCGGGTCGCTTCTGCTCGCCATCGAGATCCTCTCCCCGACGACGGCGCGCGCCGATCGCCACGCAAAACGCCGGCTGTACCAGCGTGAGCGCGTGCCCGAGTACTGGATCGTGGATGTTGACGCTCGGCTCATCGAGTGCTGGCGTGCCGACGACGAGCGCCCGGAGATTCTCACGGAGCGGATCGACTGGAGCTCAGACGCGGCGCATATGTCGCTGGTTATCGAGCTGGCCGTGTTTTTCCGAGCGGTGCTGGGCGAGTAGCGCTGAGCGGTCCGCTCAGCGCGCGTCGTGCCGTGCCGCTGCGATCGGAGCCTCGCGGACCACGCGCGCTTCTTGGTGGTGCCGGCGTTCCAGATTCTCCATGATCACAAGCTCGTGCATGCGTCGACGCAGCGCGGCCGCGGTCTTCGCCGCCTGCGCGGCCATGGTGAGCGAGTCGCCGAGTTTCTCGAGCTCTCCCGTTGATTCAGCTCCGGGACGGCCGGCGGACTCCAGGTTCGCGAGGCGCAGATTGAGCTCGCACTGAACGTCGGCGAGAAGGGGACGGAGTGCTGCCGCTTTCGTGGTCTTCATAGAATCCTCGAGAAGCTCGGATCCATATGAATGGCAACGCTCGTGCCGCGGCCGACGAATCGCGTGGCACCTTCGACGCCCAGCGTTTCCCGACGGCGCTGTCCGTGGCGGCCGTAGCGGCGGACGGACAAGAACTTACGCCCCTATGCCCTCGAGAGATCGTCCGTGCACCGCGAGCCCGTCAACCAGCCGGCGCGCGTGCGCCGCGGTCGTGCGTGGGTTCATCACTGTGACCCGGAGCACACGCCGCCCGCCGAGAACGGTCGAAGTAATCCACCCCTCCCCCGAGCGATTGTATCGCTCACGCAGTTCACGGTTCAGCGCATCCAACAGCGCGTCGTCGTGATGTGCGGCGCCGATGAAACGGAAACACAGAATGTTGGACTCGGGCGCGTGCACTGTCTGAAAGTCGCGGCGCTCGCGCAGCAGCTCATACAGCCCGCGCGTCACGTCGCAGAGGTGCTCGTACAACGCTGCGATCCCCGCGCTGCCGTATCGCTGCAGCGTCACCCAGAATTTCAGCGCATCGGCGCGGCGCGAACACTGAAAGCTGCTCATGCCGAGGTCCGGCACGCCCTCACGAAAGAGATACGGGGCGCGCTGCGCGAAGGCGCGCGCCAATTCGGCGCTGTCCCGCACGAGCAGCATTCCCGCGGACAGCGGAAGGAGCATCATCTTGTGCGGATCCCATGCGATGGACCGCGCGCGCCCGATGCCACGCACCTTCGCGCTGTGCGCCGGCGAGAGCAGCGCGGACGCCCCGTGCGCGCCGTCCACGTGCAGCCACACGCCGTGCGCGTCGCACAGATCCGCGATGGCGTCGAGGTCGTCGAAGCTGCCCGTCGCCGTAGATCCGGCCGTCGCGACCACGGCCAATACCGGCTCGTTCCCGGCGCGCAGCGCGCCTAACCGCGCCGCGAGGTCCGTCGGGTCCATGCGATGGTCTCGTGAGGCAATCGCGAGCGCGTGCCGTGTTCCGATGCCGAGCTCGCCCGCCGCGCGCGTGACGGCGTAGTGCGCGTGCTCACCGCACAGGATCACCGGATGACGCCCGCCGTATCCCTGCTCCCATGCGTCGGGATACAGTGCAGCGCGCGCGGCGAGCAGCGCGGTGAACGTGGCCTCCGTGCCGCCGGACGTCAGCGTACCACCGGACGCCGGGCCGAGTCCCGCGAGGTCACCCATCCAGCGAATGAGCTGGCGTTCCACCATCGTCGCGGTAGGCGACATCTCCCAGACGGCCAGCGACTGATTGAGTGCAGCTGTCAGGCTCTCCATCCAGACCGCCGCCGGCAGGGGCGCGGAGACCTGATGTCCCAGGTACATCGGGTGATACAGACGGTTGGCGTCAGGCACGATGTCGCGGGCGACGCGGGCCGCGATCTCCTGGAGTGGACGTCCGTCGCGCGGAAGCGGCTCGTCGAATCGTTGCGCAATCGTCGCGGCATCGAGCGCGGTGGATACGGGACCGCCAGCGTCGCGCGTCGCGCTGAAGTATTCCACGGCGAGGCGTAGAAAGAGCGCGCCTGCGTCCATGGACATGTCGCGCTCGATCTCATCCAGTATCGCTGGCGCTGGTGCCGCCGCACGTTCCGTCAGCGGCCTACCCCCGCACCGCCTGACGAGCGTGGCCGCTCGATCGACGCACCCTCCCCCGTGAGCGCGAGCTCCAGCAGCCTGCGCGACGGCTGCGGATCGTTGGTGAGATACACCTGCAGCGCGCCGATCAGCACCGGCTCCGGCACACGGATCGCGAGCAGCTCGCGCTCCCGCTGCGGCGTGAGCGACGCGTAGTAGTTGAGCGTACAATGCGGCGAGAAGTAGAAGCGCGCGCGGGCAAAGGGCAGTCCGGCCGTCGCGATGCGCTCGTGCAACTCGCGCAGCGGACCGTGCGGGTCGAGCGGCAGGGAAATGATGTCCGTCTGCATGAAGCGGATCGGCGCGCCGAAGTGCAGCGTGAGCGGCGCGCTGGACGCGGCGATGGGTGCCAGCCGTTCGCGGATCAGCGCGACTGGCGTATCCGGCGGTAGCGCGCCAATGCCTGACGAGCCCGCGAGCGTGACGTGCGGCACGTTGGTGTTCGCGAGCTTGGGGTCATACCGCTTCTGTACGGCATGCACATGGGCCGCGGCCGCGCCATGCAGCTCGGCGAGGATGAAGATGCCGAAGACGGGAGCCATGGCGGTGTGTGCGCGTCGCGCTCAGCCGCGGCGGGCTCGCGAGCATCCGCGCCGCTCCGTCACGCGGGGCTGCGCTCCCGTCGCGCCGTCACGCGCTTCCCCTTGATGGTCGTCCCGCGCAGCGCGCCGATGATGTCGTCGGCGATTTCCTCGGGCACCTCGACCAGCGAAAAGCGGTCGGCGATCTCGATGGCGCCGATCGCGCTGGAATCGATTCCCATCTCATTGGCGATGGCGCCCACCAGATCGCCGGGCCGAATGCCCGCCTTGCGTCCCGCCCCGACATACAGCCGCGTCACCGGCCACTCCGGCGCACGCCGCGGACGCCGGGACGCTCCGCCCTCGCCATTCCCGCCGGCGTCGCGCCCTCCCGATCGCTTGCGCGGTGCCGAATCGCCTCGCTCTCGCTCGGGT
>JANNOC010000739.1:0-3963 GCA_031398865.1 Gemmatimonadota bacterium
CAGAAGGCGGTCTCGGCGCAGCGGGCCAGCTCGCGGGCGGTGGGGCTGACGGCGCCGCAGGCGACCGTGACGGCGGCGCCACCGGGGCAGCGCGCGCTGGCGGCGAGTCGCAGCCATGCCGCTGGCACGCACGGGGACACAGTGCGGTACGTCCCGCTGCCCACCACGCCGGCGTCCGAGGTCGACCTTGCGCTTCTGGTACCGACTGACCTGGCCGCCGCGCGTGTGGAGGAAGTGATTCGCGCGGCTGCCGGTGAGTTGCTCGAACGCGTCGTGCTGTTCGATGAGTTCACCGGGGCGGGGGTGCCGACTGGGCGGCGCAGTCTGGCATGGCGGTTGACGTTCCGACATCCGGAGCGCACTCTACGCGACAAGGAAATCGAGGGACGATGCAGCCAACTGCTTCGAGCACTGGAGAGCGCACTCGGTGTCACACAGCGCACGACCTGATCTTCCCGCGTTCGACGAGCTGCAGTTGCTCGTCCGGCATCTCGCCGAGGAACTCGCGTCCTTTCGCCGACGCGCCATGCAGGCGGAAGCACGGGCGAAGGAGCTGGAGAAGGCGGACGCTGGACGTCCCGTCTCGCCGTCGCAGGCCCGGGCTCTGGAAAAGGAGAATGCAGCACTTCGCCAACGGCTCGTAACAGCCACTGAGCGGACTCGCGCGGTGCTGGACCGCATCCGCTTCGCGCGGCAACAGCATGGGTCGGGTAAGGGAGCCAACCGATGAGCGTGCGCAAGACATCGGTCAAGGTGACGATCGTCGATGAGGAGTATTCGCTGCGCAGTGACGCGAGCCCCGAGCGCACCGAAGCGGTGGCGCGCTACGTGGACGAGGCGATCCGGACGGTTCTGGCGCAGCTTGCCGGCAGCGGCGGACCGCGCGCGGGAAATTCCGCGCCCCTCGAGGTGCAGAAGGCAGCCATTCTCGCGGCGCTGCAGATCACGAACGACCTGTTCGACGCGCGCGAGCAGGGCGATGGACTATCGGACTCGATGCGCGCGCTCAGCGCCGATCTCCGCCGCATGATCCCACCAGCGAAGCGCGGCGAGCAGCGCGCGTAGCGTCGATGGCTCGGTCCGACGTGCGTCAGCTCCCCTGCAGGTGCTTCTTGAGCTCCGCGAGAAAAGAACCCCAACCGAAGGGATAATCGCTGATGTCCGCGGCACGTACGAAGCCGCCGTGCACCACCGTGACGCGGGTGCCGGCGCCCGCCGGCTCCAGCAGCCACGTAATCGTCTGGGGCGGCACATCCGGATCGCCGCGCCAATCCCCCCAGTCGGTGACCAGTCGCTCGTTAGGTACCATTTCGAGAATGCTGGTCGGACCGCCTTCGACGTCGCGCTGATTCACCCTGTACTTCCAACCGTACCGATACGGTGACGGCGTTGGCGTCGCAAGAGGGATGAGCGGGGAACGGGGAACGGGGACGCGCTCCCCGTCGTTACGCCTTGACGAACTTCACGCTGCGCCCCGGCGCATCGCCATCGGTGAACGCCAGCAATCGTTCCGCTTCGGCTCCCACTTCCGCGCGCGCGCCCTTCGCCAGCGATGCGAACGGCTCGACCGTCAGCGTCGCCGTGCCCTTCGAGCGAGCGATGCCCCAGGCCGCCGCGACGACTCCGTCAACCAGAACGGTGGGGCGCACGCGTAGCGCCGAGAGAAAGACGAGCGGACGGTGCTGCTTCGCGAGGAATCGCTCGTCCGAGCGTGCCACGATGACGTTGTCGAATTCCGGAAGGAAGCGCGCCGGCGCGACAATGCCGGCAGGAGGCCGTGGCGCATCGGGCAAGTCGAAATGCTCCTTGCCGCGCTCGTCGCGCACCCGGACGAGTCTGGCTTCCAACTGCTCCAGGACCGGACCGAGCTTCGGCACACCCAGCCACGACTGCATGTCCGCGACCGTTGCGGGGCCTAACGCCGCGAGGTAGCGGAGCACCAGTTCGCCCAGCCGATCGGTCGCCTCGGGAACCGGGGTCCCCAGCCACGCTTCCGCATGGGCGAAATCCGCCGTCGCCGGATGTCCCCATCGAGCGTCCGTTGGCACTTGCACCAGTGGCAGGTGCGTTCGCACCGCGTACGCCACGGCGCGCTCGTCCATTGTGCGATCGAGCGTCAGGAGAAAGACGCGCAGTTCAGCGAACGTGCGTGGCTCGTCCGAGAAAAAGCGTCTCGCCAAGGCGAGCATCCGGTCCATCTCGCCGCCGGCGAGCCGATCGCCGAGCATCGACTGCACGCCGCGCGAGATCGCCGCTTGCAGCGTGGAGCGGAAGCGGAGGTAGTCGCTCGCCGCCATCAGATGGAGCGTCGCCCGCATCGCGGTGGCGCGAACAACGTCGCGTCGGTGCAGAAGTCCGGTGAGCTCCTCGGCGCGAAAGTCCGCGAGTCGCGACCAGAGTGCAATGAAGGGCGGCTTCGGCCACTGCGCCTGCACGCCGACCAGGCGCTCGATCGCGCGGAGCGCGGGGGAGCGTTCGCGCGCGAGAAGCAATTGACGCGCGAGCGTCGCGCGATTCAACTGGCGGGTGGAGAGCGAGAGCATCTGGTGGTCCGCCAAGGGAGAGCTCCGAGCGACCAGCGATGCGCGCTAGGGTACGCGCGCGCGCGGCGGCGCGCTATTGCGCGCCCGATTCACGGCGTGCGGTTGCCAACCGCAGCCACCGTGCATTAGCTTGCCGACAGTAACCCGATGGACCGTAGGTGCAAGCGTTCTCTGTGGTTAGCGCGCCCCGACCCGCACCCTACGCCGGTGCTTGGCCCGAGCGGCGCAACGACGGAACGCGATCACCGGGTTCGTCCGCGGTTTTCTTCGTCCCCGCGGCTCGTGCCGCGTTGGAGCATAGATCACAATGGTCGATTTCGCGATTCCTGTCGCGCTGGGCGTTCTCGCACTTCTCGCCTTCGCGGCAGCGTTTTTTTGGGGTCGGTCGTACGGCAGAACGCGCGGCCGCACCGACGAGTTGGCCCGGCAGACCGCAGCCAAGTCCAGTGCCGAAGACACCAGCAAGCGCATCGTAGGAGACGCGCAGCGTGAGGCGGAGAACCTCCGCAAAACGGCTGTCGTCTCCGGAAAGGAAGAGCTGCTCAAACTCCGCGAGGACTGGGAGGTCGAAGCGCGCCGCCGGCGCGAGGAGATCGAGCGCGAAGAGAAACGCGTGCAGGAGCGCGAGTCACAGCTGGACCGCAAATTCGATCTGCTCGACCAACGCGACAAGGAGCTCGGCAAGCGCGCGAGCGAACTGGGACGCAAGGAAAAGTCGCTCGCCGATCATCAAGTGGAGCTGGACACCCTGGTTGCCGACGAGCGCAAGCGGCTCGAGCAGCTCGCGGGAATGTCCGCCGCCGACGCGAAACGCGAGCTGGTGCAGCGGCTGGAGGAGGAAGCCCACGCGGATGCCGCCAACCGCTTGCGCGAGATTCGCGAGACCGCCCGGAAGAACGCGGATCGCGAGGCGAAGAAAATTGTGGCGCTGGCGGTGCAGCGCATCGCCGCGGAGCACACGGCGGAGACCACAGTATCCGCGGTGTCACTCCCCAACGATGAGATGAAGGGCCGCATCATCGGACGCGAAGGGCGCAACATCCGCGCGTTCGAGCTGGCCACGGGCGTGGACGTCATCATTGATGACACACCGGACACCGTCGTCGTCTCGTGCTTCGATCCCGTGCGGCGCGAGATCGCGCGCCTGTCGCTCGAGAAGCTCGTCGCGGACGGCCGCATCCACCCCGGGCGGATCGAGGAAGTGGTGAACAAGTCGCGCAAGGAAGTGGACGCGACCATTCAGGAGACGGGGGAGCAGGCCGCTTACGAGACGGGAATTCACGGCCTGCATCCCGAGTTGATCAAGCTGATCGGACGCATGCGCTTGCGGACGAGCTACGGTCAGAACATCCTCTCACACTCCAAGGAAGTGTCGTGGCTCGCGGGGATCATGGCGGCGGAGCTGGGGCTCGATGTCACG
>JANNOC010000038.1:0-1664 GCA_031398865.1 Gemmatimonadota bacterium
GCGCGCCGGTGGTCGATGCAGCCCTGCTCGTCGTGATCCTCACCGGACTGCTGGTCCAGCTGTCGGACACGGGCCGCGTCGTCATGGTCAGCAGTAGTCTGCACTCGGCCGCTCCCCCCGGCGGCATCCAGTTCGACAACCTCTCCGGGGAGAAGGGCTATGACCGGTGGACGGCCTACGGGCAATCGAAGCTGGCGAACCTCCTCTTCGCCAGGCACCTTGCGATCCGACTCCGGAAAGATGGACAGACCGCGAACGCGGTTCACCCCGGCGTCGTCAGAACCAGCCTCCAGCGGCACCTCCGCGCGCCGATGCGGGCCGTGTTCTCCGTCCTCGGGCCGCTCTTCATGAAGAACGTCGCTCAGGGAGCGGCCACCCAGTGCTACGTCGCCGTGCATCCGGCGACCGCCTCGGTCCGCGGCGAGTACTTCGCCGACTGCAACCTCGCGCAGTCCAGTCCGGTCGCGCGAGACGCGGCGCTCGCCGCCCGGCTGTGGGCGAAGACGGAAGAAATCATCGCGGGGCTGCAATGACGGCTTTGGAGACAGACCCATGAACCCATCGGACCTCGACTTCGGGTACACCTGGCCGTGGACGCACGGCCATCTCGTCCTCGCCGCGCTCCTTGGAGCGCTCTCGCTCCTGGTCTGGGCGCGAACCCGATCGCGGTGGGGCGCGGGTGCGCTTGCCGCCGGCGCCATCTGGATGCTCGCCGGGTTCCTCATCGTCCGATACGTGTTCGCCGCGAACGCGCCGCTTCCGCCCCCGCCGGGCGCCTTCCTGCAGTCCCCGGGTGGTCGGGTGCTGGACCTGGGGAGCGGATCGGGCCGGGCGGCGCTCATGGTCCTGTCGAACCGGCCCGGCACCACTGTCGTCGCGCTCGACAACTGGAGCGCGGGCTACATCGACGCCAACGGACCGGCGCGGCTGATGGCCAACCTGCGGGTCGCCCGCGTCGACCATCGCGCCGAAGTGCGAGACGGTGACATGCGCGCGCTCCCTTTCGACGCGTCGTCCTTCGACGCGATCGTGAGCACCTACGCGATCGCCCATCTTGATGAGCAGGGGATCCGGCAGGCGCTCGCGGAGGCGCGTCGCGTGCTTCGCCCTGGCGGACAACTGCTGGTGCTGGTGATGAACCACGACCTGTGGGTCACCGCGGCCTACGGCCCGCTGTACGGGTTGCACGGGCGCCGGACGACGCCTTCATATTGGCGGGCACAGCTCGTGGGCGCCGGCTTCCGCGTCATCGAGGAAGGTACATCACCCGGAACTGCCTACTTCCTCGGCGGTGGGTGACGCTGCCCGGCGAGACGGTTCGCACGCAGGTGACCTTCACCAGCCACCCGGGGCTGTATCTCTACCACTGCCACATCCTCGAACACGAAGACATGGGGATGATGCGGAACTTCCGGGTCGTCAGTTGAGGGGCGTACGCGGCCGCTTCTCGTTTACCGCAGCCGTAAGCCGCTGTTGGACGGCCGCTCCCAAACCGTACGGTCCGCCCGTGGGCACGTCGGCTTGGACCGCTAGACACGGCCGGCTCGGGCCAACGCTTTCTTGAGCAGCGAGATCTGGCCGGCATGGTACACGTGATGCTGCACCAGGCCATGCAGCGTGACATAACGCGACACCCCGCTTCCAAGCGCTCGGTCGCGCACGTC